>JAGLYS010000099.1 GCA_023132105.1 Caldifarciminota bacterium | reverse complement strand
AAGGCGATATGATAATTGAAGCAATTGGTCAGGCACCTGATTTTTCATTTATACCAAAAGAATTATTTGAAAAGATTGAATTTACTCAAAGAAGAAAGGTTAAGGTAGATGAGAATGGACAAACAACTATTTCAAAGGTTTTTGCAGGGGGAGATATTGTTAATATAAATTTAGATGCTGTTACTGCAATTGCAGATGCTAAAGTGTCAGCTGAAGGCATAAATTTATATTTTAAAAATAAAAAACAAAACTCAAAATGATAGTGTAATTGGGGTCAAATCTTAAACAATATTTTTATCTTTGACAAATATAAAAAAATTTTGTATAAATACATCTATGAAGAAATTATTCATATCTGTTGTGTTCATTGTTTTATTCTCACTTCAATTATGTGCAGTTCCTTGTGATAGCATAACACCAATGAATAATAGAGAATTTGTTCCAGTTCTTGTCGATAAGATAAATAATTCGCAAAAAAATATTAAGGTTTTGATTTATACCGCAAGGTATTATGAGAAATATGAGAATTCCATTAATGATAAAATATATAATGCACTCATAGATGCTGCAAATAGGGAAGTAGATGTAGAGATAATTATTGATGTTTCAACATGGAATAAGGGCAATACCGAAAAGAATATCGTTTTTACAGATTGGATAAAGGAACATTCAAAAGGTAAGATTAAAATTCTTTTCGATCCGGGGATTGCAACATCACATAATAAAATAGTTCTAATTGACGAATATATATCAATTGTAGGTTCGATGAACTGGAGTTATTATGCCTTGGAAATCAATAAAGAAGCAACAGTAGCTGTATTTTCAAAACCTGTATATGATGAATTCCTAAGATACTATGATGAAGTTAAATTGCGTTCCACAAAGGAACCGGAGTTAAAATGAATAGAGTTATAAAGTGTATATTTCTTTTGTTTATTTTTGTCCCTTTCTTATACGGTATTCCCGTTGAGGATGTTGAGGTTTTGAATAACAGGGATTATTTTTTAAGAACAATTGAAATGATAAAAAATGCGGAGAAAACAATTGATATTGCTATGCTTGAAGTTCATGCTTCGTTTAATAGAGAAGGTGATCCGATTAGAGAACTTGTAGATGCTCTTATATTTGCACACAATAAGGGTGTTAAGGTTAGACTTATCGTAGAATCATCGAATTGGAATAAAAATAGCACAAGGCGTAACAGTGAAGCGGTTGACTATCTTAGAAAGCATGGTGTTACGGCATATTTTGATGATCCGGACACAACACTACATGCAAAAATGCTTGTCATAGATTCCCTTTATACTATAATCGGCTCGACAAATTGGAGTTATTACGCAATGGCTCAGAACGGTGAATCAAGTGTATCAATGAAATCCAGAGAGGTAGCTAAGTACTATCTTGAAAAATTTATTGATCCCATATTTAAGAAATCGACAAAGGATTTAAATCTTTGATGAAAAAAATTCTATTTATATTTATTCTATGCCCTTTTTTACTTATAAGCTCTGATGTAGAGGAAATTCGTATTATATTCACGGGGGATATTCAGGGCTATTTAAAACCCGAATATGCAACCTATATGAATCCGGCTTTTCCGCCAACAATAGGAAATGCAGGAGCTTTTCTTAATTATCTGAATAAAGTAAGGCAACACTCGAATCCTATTCTTATATCAAATGGAAATATATACACTGATAATGCTTTTACATTCAGAGAGAAAAGGGAAAAGGTGGAAAAATTCCTTGATGATGTTAATTATGATTTCATCAATTTTGGAGTTTTTGATGTGATGATGTTAGACAAAGATTTCAAAGCGACAGCTAATAAATATAAAATTATTTCATCCAATGCTACATTCAATGATTTCCCAATATTTCAATATAGGATTATTGAATACAAAGGTATTAAAATCGGGATCTTTGGTTTGGTTTCGGAATATGCAAAACTATATAATCAAAGTAAATACTGGGATAAATTTAATATCGAGAACGAATTGGATGCAGCTCAAAGAATGGTCAATATTCTAAGAATGAAAAAAGCGGATTTGATTATTGCTGTTACGGATATAGGTGATGACAGAGATAAATATTTAGCACAACATATTAACGGTATTGATTTGATCATTGGTGGTTTCCTTGGCAGAGGAATAGATAAACCATTTGAAAATCCTACTACACATACAATTGTTTTTAGAACTTATGGTAATATGGGCAATATTGCACTTATAAATATATTTTATGATAAAGAAAAAGAATCCATAGTAAAGTATGAAGCTGTTTCCAAAACACTATTCGATTACGAATTTCCCATTTCCGATAGTATCATTGATGTCTATGAATTTAAGAAGATTAATGAAAAATGGATATCGGAATAATAGGTTTAGAAAATACAGGTAAAACTACTATATTTAATGCAATTACAGGATTAGAAGCAGAAGTTACAACATATTCAATCAAAGATTCCAAGCCAAACAAAGCAACAGTTAAATTAAAAGATGAGAGATTAGTATATCTTTATAATATATTTCAACCTGAAAAATTAGTATATGCAACAATGAATATTGTCGATATGCCTCCTATAAGTGAAGATCATAAAAGTAATTGGGGAGTAAAGCTTGTAGAATTTGCAAAAAATATTGATATGATAATTGAGGTTGTCAGAAATTTCAAAAGAGAGGATGTAATATATCGTTATGATGATATTGATCCCATTAGGGATATAAAAACACTTGATTCTGAAATTATATTTAGTGATTATACAATTATAGAAAAAAGGATTCAAAGATTGTCAAAGAAGAAAGGGAATTTAACCAATGAAGAGAAATATGAGCTGCCTATTCTTGAAAAATTAAAAAATGCTTTGGAAGAGGAGATACCACTCAGAACGCTTAATTTGACAGAGCAAGAGATGCTTATCTTAAAAGGATATAATTTATTGTCATTGAAGCCACTGCTTACAATTTTAAATACCGATGAAAAATTTTCAAATCCGGATTTGATTGGTAAAATTGAAAATTTAGGCAAAGAAATAAATTTTAACTCTATCCATATGTGTGGATCTATGGAAATGGATATAAATATGTTGGATGACAATGAAAAAGAAGAATATATGAGAGAATTGGGTATTGAAGAATCTGCAATCGAAATGGTAAAGAAAGCCATTTTCGCCAAATTGGGTTTAATATCTTTTTTCACAGTAGGGAAAGATGAGGTTAGAGCCTGGCCTATCGGAGATGGTACGATTGCTCAAAAAGCAGCAAGTAAGATACACACTGATATAGAGAAAGGATTTATAAAAGCTCAGGTTGTTCATTATAAAGATTTTGAGAAATATCCCGATTTTGTAACATTAAAGGAAAAGGGTCTTTTAAGACTCGAGGGTAAAGAATATATGGTAAAAGATGGAGATATAATAGAATTTAGGTTTAACATATGAATAATATTGATCTGTTACAGGATTTAAAAAAAGAAAAAAAATGGATCGAAATATTCAATCTATTTCCCGATATCCCAAATAAAGAAAAAAAGACTGTATCTGCGTCAAAATGCTTTATCGATGCATGTGAAAATCTTAGAAAATTCAATAACCTTTATGTAGAATATCTATACTTTCTTGCAAATAAATCGGAACATAAATCTCCCTATGTGAATAGATTGGTTGAATATTATAAAGATAATGATGAGAAACTATATAAAGAGTATTATTATAGGTATCTGAGAACCCTGGCTCATGAAAAGTCCTTTAATGTGTTGGAGGATAAATTTCTGGAGCTTCTGGAAAATAAGGATTTGATAATACCTGAGGAAATATTGGAAATCGCTAATATTACATATAAAAAGGGCAATGTCGATTTTGCTTCGGTAATAATAAATCTAAGCCTTCCATATGTTAATATCGATAACGATATATACTATTACTATTTGAAATCTTTAATCGAATTTACAACTAATGATAAGTGTTTAAGAAAACAGATACTGGAATATTTTGAATACAAATACAGTAATCATAAAAATTATAATAGATTGATCAAAGTTTCTAAATTACAAATAAGTGAAAATCTTTCTCAATCAGTCGATATATTCGAAGATTTAATTAGATTCGATGAAGGGGAATATGTTTATCATCAAAATTTCAAAACAGGTAAAATTATTAGTGTGGATTTTACTTTTGATGATATCAAGATTGAATTTGAAAATAGTGTAAGAAAAACATTTAAAAGAAAAAACCTAAAAAATATTCTAAAACATTTGCCGGGTGATGATATTGCCGTATATAGATTTGATAAGATAGATGAATTCAAGGCAATAATAGACAAGGAACCTGATAAAGCCGTATATATTATTTTAGTATTTGCCAAGAAGCAACTTACGCAAAAAGAGCTTAAATCGTTCTTTGTTCCGGATTTTATACCGGAAGCAGAGTGGAATAATAGATGGAAATCGATTAAAGAAGCTTGTGAAAAATCAAATATAGTTGATAAAGACATCAATCATAACTATATGATAAAATCGGATAGAGTAATTTCTATAGTTGACGAGGTATTAAAAATAACGAATATAAAGAAAAAGCTTTCGGAATTAGAGAAAATTCAGTTCGATTTAGGAGAAAATGATAAAAACAAAATTGAAGATGCTTTGAAAGGGGTGCAAAGTTTAAGAGCTCAATTTCTATTATTGAATCTTTTTCCGGACAAATATAATATAGAGCTATATATAAAGAATAGAATAAAGTCAAAAGAAAGACTTTATAGATTTATAAATGATATTATAAAGATAAATAATATTCATAAAGTACTGGAAATATCCGATGAATTATGGCCGGATTTTGATGAATTTATGTCAAAATATCTTTCTGAATTTACCCCCTTGGTAGAGGAGCAGTATATAGAATTATTATATAAAAATAAAAAGAATGAAATTGCTGATAATATTATCAATAAATCTCTTAATGATATATATCTTTTCCCGGATTTGTTTCTTGCAATATGTAAAAATAAATTAAAAAATTTATGGGGCGGTACAAAAGATATTCCAGTTTCCAGATTGATAGAAAAGTTATTCGAGCTTTATGAATATACATCTATTGAGGTGTTAAACGAACAGGATAGAGATGTTAAGCAAATTTATCAGAAACTTCTCCAGAAGACAAGAGATATAATTAGAGCAGATGACTTTAGGAATTACAGAACAGCAGTAAATGAAATTAAAGAGTCAAAAAGATTGAAACTGCTTTTAAACCAGATAAGTAAAATAGAAAATATGCCAATAGAATTACAGAGTAGGTTAAGAGCCATTATTACCGATCAGTATCCTGATATTGAAAATATTAAATATGAAGAGAGTGAGTCGTTTTATACTCTTGCCAGTTCATATGATAGAATGATGAAACAATATAAGCATATTATTTCAGTGGAAATTCCGGAGAATAGTGAACATATCTATGAAGCCGCATCTATGGGTGATTTAAGTGAAAATGCCGAGTATAGAGCTGCAAAAGATAAACAAAAACTACTTGCCGGCTCACTTAATACTATAAGGTATGAATTGGATAGATCTATCGTAATTGATCTAAAAGATGTTAATGGGGATATAGTTAGCTTTGGAACAGTAGTAGAATTAGAAGATCAAATAAATAAAAAGATTGTGGTATATAAAATTTTGGGACCATGGGAAACGGATATTCAAAACAATATTATATCATATAAATCCGAGATAGGAAGAGAACTCGAGGAAAAAAAGAAAGGAGATGTAATTCAGTTTAAAAATAATTCATATCTGATAATTAATATAAAAAAACTTGAAAAGATATAACAATTGGTATATAATAATATATGAAAAACTTTTATATGATATTGAAATTATCGAAAAATGCAACTCAAAAGGAAATTAGAGATGCATATTTAAAACTTGCAAAAATTTATCATCCGGATAAAACCGATGCAAGATCAATGAAAGGATGGGTTATTACAAATGATGATTTTGCTCAGATAACAAAGGCATATAAAACATTAATAGATCCATCGAAAAAAGCGGAATATGATAGAAAAATAAGAATGGGATATATAGATGAATCCGAGATATCACAGCAGCAACACTTTACAAAGATTTTTAAAGAGGGTATTAATGCGATATCTGATAATAGATTTGAGAAAGCAGAGAAATATTTTTATGCCTGCCTGCACATACAAAAAGATCATCCTGAAGCAAATAGTTTTCTTGCACTTTCAATCATTAATAATAACGGTGACCCCGAGGTAGCTCTCGAATATGCAGAGAAAGCACTTAGAGCGAAAATAGATAATGCTGATTTATATGTTAATATAGCACTGGTTTATAAAGCAATGGGGAATAATGAGAAATATAAAAAATTTATTGAGGAAGCACTCAAGTGGAATAAACTCAATAAAAGAGCTCTACAAGAGGAAATGCAGATAGAAAAATCACAAAAAAGTATTTGGGGGAAGATATTTAAAGGAGGTAGTAAATGATTGATTATGAAAGCAGATTGTCAGAGATATTAAACGATGTTCCCGGAACAATACTGGTTAGTCTTGTAGGCACTGATGGTATGGGACTTGCCAATTCAATGAAGGATGATTCAATCGATATAGAAAAAATGGATGCTGATATTACATCTGTTGTGATCAATAGCCAGAAAATCGCAAAGGATCGTGAAAAAGGCAGTTTAATGGAACTTTTCTTCACAACAGGTCATAGCACATATATCATATTGCCAATCAATGATTTATATTTTATTTATCTTTTAGTCGAGGGGGAGAAACAGAATTTAGGATTAGCAAGGCATGAGTTACATTCTTCTTTGAAGGATTTTGAAGAATCACTTAAATATTAATTCTATTTTAGCTTTATTTCCTTTACTCCATCTTATTACAGGTATTATAATCACTCAATGGATTAAATTCCATTTTTTATTGCCATTTATTTCAATTGCTATTTTCGTTTTACTGTTTATAACAAAACATTATAAAATATCAAAAATATTTCTTTTATTAAGCATCCTAATATATGGTAATGTGTCATTTAATAAGTGTGTAGAGGATAAAGTAATTCCGGAGAGTGTTATATGCCAGGGTACGATTGAAAGGACAGGAACATATGATTTCAATAGTAGTAAAGGAATAATCAATATATCCTATCCCTATCACCTAATGAATAAAAGGGTTAAAATATATAATTACAATAAGTACTACAGATTAATAATAGGGGATGTTATTTCATTTAAGGGATATATAAACAGTTATAATGACAAAATCGAAGAATATTATGAAAGAAAAGGAATATATGGTAAAATCAGTATTGGTAAAAATAGTGTTGTTAAAATTCTAAAAAGTGGTTTATTTTCAAAGGAAAATAATATATTTAAACCATTTGATACATATAGAAAAGAAGTTTTTAGAATTCTTCCCGGAAAATACAATAGTCTCTTAATGTCTTTCATTTTTGGAGAGAGAGACAAACTTAGCAGAGATACCGAAAATTCATTTAGAAAACTCGGAATAACGCATCTGTTAGCCTTAAGTGGTTTGCATCTTGCTGTTATTATTGGTGCTTTGCTTATCATTCTAAAAATAATAAGATTGAATGATAATATTATCTTATTCCCTATGATAATTGTTGTTTTCTATTATCTTGCATTCGTTGATTTTAAAATATCAGTACTTAGAGCGGCTTTTATGGTATTTGTTTTTATGATATCATTTAAAGTAAAGAGATATCCAATCCCGTATAATATTTTGTTTTCCACAGCATTTGTTATTCTTTTAATATGGCCATCAGAAATCTATTCCCCGGGTTTTTTACTTTCATTCTCAGCTGTATTTTCTATCATACTGTTTTATAGGGAGATATACCCATTTGTCTATTTTAAAAACCCGTTATTTAGATATATTATATTACCTTTCCTTATAAGTTTATTTATTAATTTATTTACATTCCCTATTATCGTGCATTATTTTGGCACATTCTATCTCTTATCTCCCATTGCAAATATTATTTTTATTCCTCTTGTTTCATTGATAATCGTACTCGGTGTAATGTCTATGATTACTTATATATTCTTTCCAATACTTTCGAATTATATCAATTCGGTTATATTTATGCTTGAAAAAATATTCTTTAAAATACTCGATATTTCAAAATCGATAGATGTTAATATTTCTCCTTCACGAAATATGGAAGTAGTATTTGTTTTATTACCAATTTTAATAACAGGACTGTTTATCATATTATCACAAATTAAAAAAAGAGAAGTTG
>JAGLYS010000098.1 GCA_023132105.1 Caldifarciminota bacterium | reverse complement strand
TGCCCCCCCTCCCTGCCAAGATCTAGTTGCCCATTATTTTCAGAGAAATTTACGCCTAAATTAAGAAGTTCTTCAACAACCCGTGGACCATTTTCTATCACCATATCTACTACATTTTTATGACTCAATCCACATCCCGCGATTAATGTGTCATCTATATGGCTTTTAAAACTATCATCAGCACTAAAAACAGTAGCTATTCCTCCCTGTGCATAGTTTGTATTGGTTTCACTCTGTGTTTTTTTTGTAATTATTATCACTTTTCCATATCTTGAAGCCTTAATTGCAAAGATTAATCCCGCTATTCCACTACCTACGACTAAATAATCACTAATAATTTCCATTTTTATGTCCTAATATATCAGTTGATAATCTCCTAAACCATATTTATCAACGAAAATGAATTTTTTTCGTGTTTTATTATAATACCATATCTCATAAGGCGGTGAATCTATTTCAAACGAGTGATTTTCAATATCATCAGGTGGACCGTACTTAATGTATATCATCCCCCTATCTGTTTTCCAACCATCCTTGTATGTAGCAAAATGCTCATTGGTATATTTGACACGATTGAAATACATAATTTCAGCTTCATTCTTGATTGTTGTAGGAATCGGATCCCTTTGTTTCCAGAAATCCTGCCATAATGAATCTCTCTCCGATATTTTTGCATTTTTTAATTTGGTCATTTCAGCTTTGTTGGCTATATAAATCAACTGATTTACCTTTTCGATAAAATCAATGTGGGCTATCTTTCTCTTCTCTGCCAAGGGAAAACTATATGTATATATTGAATCATACTCAATATTACATTGAAGAATATCAACCATATCAATCTGTTCTTTAGTAAGGTTTATATTTAAATAATTATAACCATATTCCAGATAACCACCTTCTTCTATAAAAATACTATTATCACTTAGAAATTTTAACTTAAATCTGCATCTTTTATTTTCTTTTACATAAACAGTAAGGGATAAAGAGGATGCCCCTCTTCCCGAG
>JAGLYS010000097.1 GCA_023132105.1 Caldifarciminota bacterium | reverse complement strand
TCCAAATCGAAACTATATTAACTTATAATCTCCTGATTATATATGTCATAAATAATTCCCTGTATGTTATGTATCGTTTAAAATTAGTAAATCGCTTATTTTTTATAATATTTTTTACCGATTGTACGGAGATATTTTCCTTCTTTTCCGTATAAAAATATGATTTTATAAGGTTCTTGTGATTATGAGAATCTGATGTCGCAATACCGGGAACATTGAATTTATCGGAAAGCAATTCTGCGGCAACATTCGCATTCTTATTAAAAACGAGTTGAGCATTGAATATTTCTATGAAGTCAAATTTATGTATATGCTTCAATAGGACATCAACTCCCATTCCACCTACAAATTGCTCTATCGGATGTGCAGGTCCGCATATACCACCATTATCATTAGCATAATCAATCCAATCATTAATTGTATATGAATCATTATACTCTATTCTGCTATCTGTCCCAATAATTAGCATATGTCCTTCACAGTCGTGTTTTTCCATGCCACGAATAAGATAACTTTCCCAATTACCATAATCGAGAAGAATAACACTATTCGAAATCTTTTCTACCGTGCAAATATGAGCATAATCGTTTCTTTTATTAATGATATAATCAAAGAATATATCTTCTCTGGCATCCGTAATCGAAATCACATATATTTTATCTTTTAATATCTGATTTAATATTTTATCAGGTGTTTCCCTTCTCATAAACTTATCATTCGAGAAAGTAGAATGATTATGTAAAGAAAATATATATTTCATAACTTGATAGTAGTATGTTTATTTTTACTCTCAATAAAAAAATATCGTTTACCTTCTAATTGCACCTTTTTTGCATCCTTGTACGAAAATAATAAATTCACAATTTCATTATAGGATATAAAAATAAAATGTCAAGAAATATTGGGATAATGTCTTCAATTTTCAATTAGCAACTACGAAGAGGGAAATGATTTAACAAAAATCCTAAATTATATGCAAATAATTGCACGCTATGCAAGAAGTTGCATATGCATTTGATTTCTCATTGAATTATTTATTGAAATAGATTAGAATTAGAATTAACAGAAACAGGCATACTAATTGCATATATATAAATACGGAGGTAGCTATGAATAAATTAAATGAAGGCTTCACGATTATAGAACTTCTTGTTGTAGTATTAATGATAGGTGTTATTACAGCGATTATATTTAGTACCAACCCATTGTTGAATATTAAAAAGTACAGTAAAGACGATGCAATATCAAAGATAAAAACCGTAATGAATACTGCCGAGATGAAAGCGATTTATGCTCATAATAATGCAAAGGTAGTATTTAATGATTCTCTTGCATTGATATATATCGGTGGTGTACTTGATAAAACGGTTAATATGAAGAGTCCTGATAATGCTCCGATGGTTACCACTGTGTGTACTTTAGATATTACACAAAAGGGAGAATACGATCTCCTTGGAGATACTATGTTCGTGAGCACAAGAAAAGGTAATGTTAAATTGGGTGTAACAATTTTAGGAGAGGTGCATGAGCTATGAAAAGAAACGGATTTACTTTAATTGAAATACTGGTAACTGTCGTTATTTTTTCATTTGCTTCACTTTCGATTATATTAATGATAAGCTCTACGATGCATCAGAATGTGAAGGCAAACGAATTGAAAAATAAGACACTTCTTACGGGATCAATGATGGAATATTTGGAAAAAGAGTCGCAGGAGTTGTATTCAGATAATTCACTTGGATATGATTCTATGATTGATGATTTTATCAATAATGGTGCAGGTGTTATTATATATGCCGAAAGTTTGTCCCCAAACAATTATGTCATAGGAAGGATAGATTCGGTTACTCCAAGCGTAACGGATGCAAATAATTATATTAATTTCAGTATCGTTTACTATTACACCAGTGGAGATACATCAAAAACGACATATAAAATATCTAAATACAAATAGGAAGGTTTATATGAGAAAAGGAATGACAATTGTTGAGCTTGTAGTTGTTGTAGTGGTTCTCTCGATTGTAATGCTCTTCGTCACTAACTTTATGATATTTCAGAATAGAAACATTACAGAGCAGAAAGCCAAGATAGATACTAACAAGCGGGTTACTAAAACATATGAATATATAACATCGATTTTCAAAGAGGTTGGATACTGTCAGAACACATCGGCAGGAGGTTTTGGTATAATTGATGGAGTTATAGGAGCTTCAACAATTAGCCCTGATACTATCCATTTCCCATACACAACGGATCAAGATGAAAGTGGTTCAATGACCGATGGTGATACGATTATTGTCTTTTTTTCCGGTGATACATTATATAAACATCAAAATGGTAATAGCTCTATTCTTGTAACCGATATAGACAGGCTTTTATTTGTATATCATTATGAAGACGGAACAACATCTCTGGCTCCGGCAGCAGGTACATACGGATCGATAAAAGCAATAGGTATACTTATAAAAGCATCCAGTACATATGGGAATAAAACATACGAGAAAGAATATACAGGCGGAATTTATTTCCGTAATGTCAATTAGGAGGAGGCATTATGATGAATAACAGAAAAGGTATAGCTTTAATTACAACATTGTGGATTGTCGTTTTGATGACACTATTCGCTTCTGTCTATGTTCTTGTATCGAATATGGATATTTTTACATCGATGATTATGAATTCTCAGAAGAGAGCTCTCCTGAATGCGGAAACGGGAAAAAACTATTTTTTCTCTTTGATTCCCGGTTATGTATATACGGGAGACAGCACAAGAACATTAGCGACAACCAGTGATTCGTTTAAGATTAATCCTGCTCCTCCCGATATAACACCTTATTCCAAGTCAGGAGCATGGGGTATGTCTTACTGGGTGTATGCATTGAATAGCACAGGTATATTTTCAGCCGGTAATAAAAGATATATAGACTCCCTTGATGTGGGAGCTTCTTTAATGATTCCGGCTGCTGCTGCTACAAAAATGATAGGAAATACAATGTATTAATATATGGAGGGATATATGAAAAGATATATTTTACTAACAATATTTTTAATCTTTACTATTAGTTTTCTTACTGCATTAACAATACCGATAGCGGAGAAATATGATGCGGTGAATAACAACGAAGGGATTATTCAGATACACAGAACAATAGAAAAGACGGTAAATAGTCAAACCACAGTATATAAACAAATAATTGCAAAGGACGGAGATAGAATGCTTTGCATCGATTATACGAGCGATACTCCCGATACAAACAATTACATTTCGATTCTCTTTAAGGACAGAAATATTTATGGTTCTATTAAATATGATATGGCAAGAGGATTGAGAGAAGAGCAATTTATCGGATGGCTAATAACAGGTATATCAACGGGAATGGATGTTTTTTACGGACTGGATTGGAAGAGACCTGCTACTCAATCATCTGCAATTGCTTATGAGGGAAGACAAAAGAATTATGCGGAATTCAGATCGGGCAGTTACGAACCCCTTTATTTCAGATGGGGTAAGATTGAAATAAGATATAATGATTATAACGACTATGCCGGTATAGGTTCTCTTCCGGATAATGTTACGATAGAAACGGGAAAAGAACATATGATTGTCAGGTCCGTAACAGTTGAACAATTAATCACGATTGATTTTAATATTTGGTTCAATCTTATCAAAGAAATAAGTAAAAACCAAACTGATGCATAGGAGGCGGATATGAAAAGAATATTATTAATTTTTAGCCTCATTTTTATACTCTTTACGGCATTTATATATGCTGATGATACACAATTCTTCACTATCAGGGTTAGTCCCGATGTTTTCCTAATATTCGATACATCCGGTAGCATGGCATGGGATATGAATGGAGACGATACATATGGTGATGGTTCGACCGGAGCAACATCTGAAAATATTAAGGCAAATTGGTATGAAGTTAACGGTAGTCTTGCATATGGTTGGGCAACGCTTAGTGTTCCCGAAAGGTTTAGAGGGATTGATACAGATGGTGATAATTTAGCTAATGATTCGAAATTGTATATAACAAAGAGTGCAATTATTCAAATACTCGATGAATATGGCGGTTTAATACGATGGGGATTAGCTAAATTCTTACAGAACGAAGGTAGTGCAACGGGATATCAATATAGATATTCGGTATATGAATCAGATTCAAGCAGATGGCTCTATTCTAGTAAATCACCAACTATTCAATATGATGGAGTTAAAGCAAGCACATCGGAAGGTTCATTTGATATCGTTGAAGATATAACGCAGGCACAGGGAGGGAGCAACCAATCACAGATTAATCTTATAAGGAGTTATATCGATAATTCCATTCAAAATGATAACGACAAGAAAGAACTGCGAGCTGATGGAGGAACACCTACTGCAGGAGCATTAAAAGGGGTAAGATACCATTATAGTGATATAGCAAAGACGGATAATGCAAAATGGTGCAGAAAGTATTTTGTTGTTCTTGTTACGGATGGTGAACCAAATTGGTGGGGAGGACAATATAATTGCAAAATGGAAGCCGAATCGTTAAGGCATACATATGTGCCTCCACAGGGTGGTGATACGGCATTATATATTGATATTATGACTTATGTAGTTGGAATCGGTCTTTCAGGCAGCGCAACGATGGATAGTATAGCTTCTCGCGGTGGAACGGAACATTACTATCCTGCAAACTCACAGGAACAGGTTGTGGAAGCATTCAGAGAGATATTTTCGGATATATTGATGAAATCCGTTACATATACTGCTGTAAACCTTCCTACGATAAGAAATATGAATACGAGTTATGAGGATAGATTATATACCGCTTACTTTGTTCCAAGAAGTATTCCTAAATGGGAAGGACATCTTAAAGCATTCAGAATGCCGGCAAGCGGTATACTCGATTCGACAATACTTGATACGGCAATGATATGGGATGCACATACACAGTTATATAATATGACTCAGGATGAGAGAACAAGATATGTAATAAGAAACGGAGCAATGACGAGTTTCGGTTCGATTTTACCGGCACAATGGGATACGATGCTGGGTATAGAAAACGAACTTAATCCCGATTCCATGAAATTAAAGCTATTTAAGTATATATACGGAGACTCGAATCATGCTAATCTCGGTGATATATTTCACTCTTCACCCCTTCTTATAGCAAAACCAAATGACTTTTATGAGGATGATGATTTTAAGAAATATAGAAATGGCAAGGGAATCGAGCGGTTAAACAAACGCATCGTATTATCCGGCTCGAATGACGGATTATTACATGTTATAGATGATTCCACAGGCAACGAGCTTTACAGTATGATGTTCGAAGATGTTATTCCCGATCTGAAGGATATGCTGATAACAGGTCATAGATATTTCATCGACGGAGAACCGACGGCAGCTGATATATGGTTCCCCTCTGTAGCTCTGGATACATTCAAGGATTCATCAGAATGGAAAACAATAGCAATTATTGGCAAAAGGCAGGGAGGAAGAGCTTATAATGTTCTTGACATTACAGACACATACGGTCCCGACTACAAATTCAATTTTACATCGAATATGGATACGATGCTTGGGGAAACATGGTCGAGACCAATGATATATAAAACAAAGATAAATATTTCAGGAACCAGTATACGCGATAGATTTTTTGCATTCTTTGGCGGGGGATATTGGAACGATTCACTTAAAAACAATGTATACAATGATACGACAAGCAATGTAGGAAGAGCAATATATATTTTAAATCTTTTCAATATGTGTAACGGGGATTTTAGTCTGTCAAATGATCTTAAGGGTGGATATGCACGATTAACGGATGCATCGATGTATCCGATACCATCTGCTGCGACAGTTATCGATACAAATGACGATTCGAGGGTAGATATACTCTATATTGGAGATGTAGCCGGACAATTATGGA
>JAGLYS010000096.1 GCA_023132105.1 Caldifarciminota bacterium | reverse complement strand
CTTCTCCATTCGTGTAATTCGTTACAAATTTGTGAATTCGTGGTGGATCTCCCTCTCTTAGTGTAATTCGTTGTTATCTCCCTCCCTTCTCGGCTGAATGCTGATGTCTGATGTCTGGAGTCTATTCTCTATTATTCGTGAATTAGTGGTTGATTTCCTTCTCTCTTTCCCTTTTGTGAAATTTTTCCTAATTCGTGTAATAAAATATAAAAAATATTCTCTTCTCTTTGTGAATTCGTGGCTGTTCTCTCCTTCAGTGGTTCCCATCTCTTTCAGTGGTTATTCGTGGTTCTTCTCTCTCCCCTCATATTAACCTATTGAATTAATATACATATTGTGATAGAATATTTTATAATATAACAATATATAATTTATGCAACTGAACATTTAAGTATAATTATATTTTGGAAGAATCAATATGATGGAGTATGACTATAATACAATTAATTCGATAATTCCTGACATTATGTCCCTGCATAATCGAAGTTTGATATTAAATAAAGTTTTAGAATCTACATATAAAATAGCATCGGCTGACGCTTCTGTAATTTTTACCTGTGATAGTTCAAATGGAAATCTAATTTTTGAATCATCCTTTAAATTTCCCAAACAATATATCAAATCATTAACGAGCACTAAAAATATAGATACAATGATGGAAATATTAAAGTCTAAAAAAACATGCATTATAGACGATTCTAATAATTCCAAACCTTGTTTTAATAACATAAAACCCGAATATTTTAAAAATGTAATTATAATACCCATAATGTATCAATCTATATTGTTAGGGTTATTAAATGTTTACTACAGAAAAGATATCGATATAGATGACAATATACTTGAAAATCTAAATATCCTTACAAAATTTACTGCCATTTCACTAAACAACTGTTCGTTATTTAAAGAGAGTATTAATACAGTTGATAGGTTATCATGTATTAACAAGATAAATAAAAAACTTTCAACGACAATCGATTTGAAAAAATTACTTAAATATATATATAGTGAGATAAACAAGCTTTTTGAAGCCAAGAATTTTTATATTGCAATTTATGACTATGATAATAGTACAATAAGTTTTCTATATGAAATTTATAATGGTAAGAAGATCGAAGAATTCACACGACCATTTAAAAATGGGATCACAGAATATATCATTCAAACCAAACACCATTTTTTTTGTAATACCAATGTGGATGATGAACTTGTTAAGCGAGGAATAGGCAAATTTGGCAAACCAACAAAATCATTTCTCGGGATACCTCTTATTACTTCCAATAGAGTGATAGGGGTTCTTTCAATTCAAGACTATAGAAAAAGCAATGCATATAGCAAAAGTGATTTGGAATTGATACTAACATTAGCTCCGACACTGGCAAGCTCTATCAATAATGCTTTGCTATATAAAAAAGTAAATTATATGGCCATTCATGATGCATTAACCGATGCATACAATTTTAGACATTTCTATGAATATATCAATGGTCTTATATACAGAACAAGGCATAATAAATCCTATTTTTCTTTATTGCTTTTAGATCTGGATGATTTTAAAAACATTAATGATACATACGGGCATCTAACAGGTGATAATATATTGAAAGAATATGTTGATCTTTTGAAGAATATAATGGATAATAATGTTAAAATATTTAGATACGGTGGAGATGAGTTTATAATTATAATCGAACATTCAAAAGAATATGCTATAAGAACGGCAAAAAAGATATTGAGGAGTATTTACTCCCATTTATTTAGTGCTAATATAAAGCTTACATGTAGTATTGGAGTGGGAGGATATCCTACGGATAGCAAAAACATTACAAAACTTATTAAGATTACCGATAAATATATGTATATTGCAAAAAATAACAGTAAGAATAAATACTGGGCAGGTATGAAATGATAATTGTATCACTTTATAAGATATCTATATCCATATTATTGATAATCTTTTCCGTTCTTTTTCCTGTTTTTTCCGGTGCTATATTTTCATATTTCAGGTATAGCAAGGAAAAGAATCCTCTTTTATGTATCTTTTCTGCAATATTGTCATTTGGTATACTCATATTCGCAATGTTTTACCTTGGCTTTATTGTTTCTATAATTACTATTTTAATAGCATTAGTTTCATTTGTATCGGGTTATATTTATGTTTACCGAACAAGAAAAGAGTAGTAAATACTACTCTTTTCTTGCTAATTTCATTTAATAATAAAATTAATTATTTTTGCTTTCTATAGTTACGAATTTCCTTCCATTATGTTTTTTAAAGAATTTCACATAACCTTCTCTTAATGCAAAAAGAGTATCATCATTTCCTCTACCGACATATTCTCCCGGGTGAATTCTTGTCCCTCTCTGCCTGATAATTATACCACCGGCTTTAATAAATTCACCACCATACTTCTTAACACCCAAATATTGAGCATTGCTATCTCTGCCGTTTCTCGATGAGCCTACACCTTTCTTATGTGCCATATTTCCTCCAGTCTTTAGTAGGTTATATTTTTAATTAGAAGATCAACATATTGATCTCTATAACCTCTTTTTCTGCGGTATTTTTTTCTTCCTTTGAACTTATAAATAAGTACCTTCTTACCTTTTCCTTTACTAACTATTTCAGCAATTACTTTTGCATTATTGACATAAGGATTACCAACCAGTAAATTTTTATCATCATTGATAAGTAAGACCTTATCTATATTTATTTGAGTACCAATTTCACCATCAATATTATTTACTCTGATTTTACTATTCTCTGAAATTTCATATTGGTGGCCTTTCGTCTCGATTATTGCATACATCTTATCCTCCATTACTTACCCTCTAAATTATCAAAAGGTAAATTTTCATTCTGTTGTTGTTCATTATTATTTACAGGTATATTTTGTTCTGTTTTTTGAAAATCCAGTTTTTTATTTGCTTTAACATTCGATGCAGCCGAAGCAAGTATTAATGAAGTAATAGCAAATAATATTGCTAAAACAGAAGTGATTTTAATCATTATCGGAGCAGCACCCCTTCCTCCGAATGTAGATTCGGTCATACCTCCAAACATACTTGTTACACTCGCATTTTCCTGTTGAACAAGAATAATCATTATTAATAATATAGCAATTAAAAAATGCATTGCTGTTAAAAATACAATCATGCTTCCTCCTACTCAATAGCTGATTTTATTATTTCTAAAAATAAATCGGGTTTAAGACTCGCTCCACCAATAAGAGCACCATCTATGTTATTTCTTTCAAGAAGTGATTTTGAATTGTTTGGTTTTACACTTCCTCCATAAAGAATCCTAAGATTCTCTGCGACTTCATTATCATATATTTCACCAATAATATGTCTAATATGTTTATGCATTTCATCTGCATCATCAGGTGTAGCAATTTTTCCTGTACCAATCGCCCAGATCGGTTCATAAGCAATTGTTATATTTCTAATGTTTTCAGAATTGATATTAAAAAGATCTCTCTTTATCTGCCTTTCAATTACAGTGAAATGCTTATTATCTTTCCTTTCTTTTTCTGTTTCTCCTATACAAAGAATAGGATTAATATTATGTGATATAGCTGATAATACCTTTTCATTTATAACATTATCACTATCATTAAAATAGCATCTCCGCTCGGAATGTCCGATAATAACATTATTAACACCACTTTCCTTTAACATTACAGGCGATATTTCCCCTGTATAAGCTCCCTCGTCCTTGTAATACATATTTTGAGCACCAATTATTATATCTATCTTTTTACATTTTTCTAAAGCGACATAGAGATCAAGAAACGGAGGGAAAACAGCAATATCAACCTTTGATATAATTGAATGATCGATATTTGTTAATAGGTTATCAAAAAACCGAATTGTCTCATTTACAGTTTTATTCATTTTCCAGTTACCGGCAATTAATTTCTTTCTCATATTCTATTTTCTAATTAATATCTCAATACCTGGCATACTCTTCCCTGACATAAAATCAAGAGAGGCTCCTCCACCAGTAGATATATGATTGAATTTTTTTGTCATTTTAAATTTGTTGACAGCAGATATCGTATCTCCACCACCAACTATCGATATTGCACCCTTTTTCGATTCTTTTGCAATTGCCTTTGCAATCTCATAGGTCCCTGTTTTAAATTCATCATTTTCGAATACACCCATAGGGCCATTCCATATGATAGTTTTTGCCCCTATTAATGCAGATTTATATTTCCTTATTGTTACTTTACCTATGTCCATACCCATTTTATTATCAGGTATTTTATGAATTTCTACTGTTTTCATTTTACCCGGTTTGTCAATACTATTTGCAATTACGACATCTTCAGGTAACAAAAGCATTACTTCCGCATGCCCCGCCTTTTTAATTATCTTTTCTGCTAATTCTAATTTCCTTTTCTCAAAAAGTGATTTACCTATATCTATGCCCTGAGATTTAAGAAAAGTAAAAGCCATTGCTCCACCAATAATCATCTGATCTACTTTATTTATCAGATTTATTATAACATCGATTTTTGATGATATTTTAGCTCCCCCTATAACAGCAACAAATGGTCTTTTAGGATCATTTATATACTTACTGAAATATATGATCTCCTTTTCCATTTGAAATCCTGCTATCTTCAAATCGATAAATTCACCTATGGCATGGATTGAAGCATGTTTTCTATGTGAAACACTAAAAGCTTCATTAATATATATATCAGCATACTTTGAAAGTATTCGTGCAAATTTCTTATCATCCTTTGTTTCCCCGGGGTAAAATCTTAGATTTTCAAGAAGTATAACCTTGCTACTTGTCTTATCTTTTGAAATATTTATAGATTTCTCTTCCGTAATATCCTCAATAAAAGTTACTTCCTGTTTCAGAAGTTCCTCCAACTTGTTTTTAACAGGTTTTAACGATAAGGATTCGTCCCTTTTACCCCCCGGTTTCCCAAGGTGAGACATTAATATTACTTTAGCTGCCCCCTTATCCAATAAATAATTAATTGTATCAAGTGTTTTAGTGATTCTTGTAATATCCTCAATATCCCCGCATCTCTTGAGGGGAACATTAAAATCACATCGTATAAGAACCCTTTTATTCGAGTAATTTTTATATTTATCAATAGTTAAAACATTCATTAAATATTAGCTCCTATAAAGCTTACCAGATCACAAATCCTACATGAATATGCCCATTCGTTATCATACCAGCCAAGTATTTTCACAAGATTGCCTCCTCTAACAAATGTATTCTGCGAATCAAAAACCATTGAATATTCGTTATCGATAATATCACTTGAAACAAGGGGTTCTTCCGAATATTCAATGTATTTGGCAAGAGAACCTTCACTCGCTGCATCTTTAAAAGCTTTGTTTATATCTTCTGTGGTCACATCCTTTTTCAGTTCACATACAAGATCTGTCAATGAAGCATCCGGGGTAGGAACCCTTATTGATATTCCATGCAATTTACCTGCCAATTCAGGGATTACCAACCCGATTGCTTTTGCTGCACCAGTTGTAGTGGGTATAATATTCACACCTGCAGCTCTGGATCTTCTTAAATCCTTATGTGGTAGGTCAAGTATTCTTTGATCATTAGTATATGAGTGAATTGTAGTCATAAAGCCATATGTTATGCCAAAATTATCATTAAGCACCTTTACCATCGGAGCAAGGCAATTTGTCGTACATGAAGCATTGGAAATCACATTGTGATTATTCATATCATATAAATTATCATTAACACCCATAACCACGGTAAAATCAGCAGGTTCTCCCGATGAAGGAGCTGAAATCACAACTTTCTTAGCCCCTGCTTCGATATGATAGGCAGCTTTATCCCTGCTCCTGAAGATACCTGTCGATTCTATAACTACATCCACACCTAATTCTTTCCAGGGAAGTTGCCTCGGGTCTCTTTCGGAAAATACCTTTATCCTTTTCTCATTAAAATAAATATTATTCTCATCATATTTAATATCATCCTTTAGTACACCATGAACAGAATCATATTTAAGCAAATGAGCTAATGTCTTTGCATTCGTAATATCATTTATGGCTACTATGTCAAAATCCGATTTGTTTTCCATAGCAGCTCTAAAAACAAGACGTCCTATACGCCCAAAACCGTTTATAGAAACAGTAAATGACATAAGTCCTCCTATGAAAATTTAGTAAATTATACAGTAAATCACGAAAATGTCAAGTGAAAGATTAATACCCCGTATGCCCGAATCCTCCTTTCCCCCTATCTGTATCTGACAATTCATTCGTCATTACCCAACAGATTTTATTCACTTTGGTAAGAATCAACTGGGCAATTCTATCACCAATATTAATCTCATACGGTTCTTTTGAAAAATTGAAAAGTATTACTTTGATTTCCCCTCTATAATCAGCATCGATTGTGCCAGGACTATTAAGAATGCCAATCCCATGATTTAATGCAAGACCACTTCTTGGTCTTATCTGAATCTCAAAACCCACAGGTATTTCAATGGCAATCCCGGTGGATATAGGGTATATTTCTCCTGCTTTTAATTTATATACTTCATTAGAAAATATATCCATCCCTGAAGACATTTCTGTTTTATATACAGGAATTATTGCATTGGAATCTATCTTTTTTATCCTGATCTCAATAGCCATACATCTTAATGCTTATGAAATAATTTGCCATTATCGCCACCAGTCCAAACATCATTTCTATCAATGGAATATACCGTTTTAAGTACTGCATTCTTAATGCCTTCTTCTTTCTGCCAGGTGCCTTGATCAAAACTGTATATCATTGTATTCAATCCGGATCCCACACCTCCGACAATATAACCTGAATTAATATCACTTCTATGAATTGCATAAAAAGATATGTCATAGGAAGGAAAAGAGTTATCCTTTGCAAATGTTGAACCTGTATAGTAGAATACACTCATTTTTTGACCTACTATATATCCTGTTGATCTATTCAGGAAAAATATATCATAGAATTTTTGATTAATATTAAGAGACGAATCAGACCATTCATCATTATCACACTTAAATAAATATGACAATGTATCGGATGATCCTTCCCCCAAAACAAACATTCTTGTTTGAGAAAGGGCATACATTTTTATAAGTCTCATCCGTCTCCATTCAGGGATGGAATATATCACAGTAAATCCGGTTTCATTATATTTATAAACCTTTTTTCCTCCGCAAGTCCATATATTCATAGTATCAAGTACCGTAATCCCGGCAAGTGAATTGCCACTAAACTCCGATATTATAGAAATAGTATCCTGATCTTTCTGCCCCTTTAAAACAATGGCTTTAATCGAATCACCACCACAAATATAAACATTACCATTACATGACGCTATATCATATAATGGAGAATTTGTTGCATCGGGATTTGTTAATTTATTCCAGACACCATTTATAAACTTGAAAATCTCTCCTCCATCCGTAACAAGGAATCCAACATCCTTATCAACGAAGTGTATTTTGGTTATAGTATTTAGAGTTTCAATATTTACTTCTCCCCATGATGGAGAATGGAATAAAGAACATCCTGAATAATACAACAGTAAAATCAAAGCCATAAGTATTATCCTTTTCTTCATAATATTATACCTCCCGGTTATATTTTAACAGACAATTATATGCTTTATCCATAACTTTTACATTATTGGAATAATAAATATCTTCCTTTTCACGATTCCTATATTCATTGATCAGAGAACATTTGATATCCATATTACTTTATTAAATCACTAAACTTTTCAACCTCTATTTCACCCTCTTCCAGCATCTGTTTTGATAATTCATCAGGATAACCATCTTTGAAAATTATTTTCTTCACACCAGCATTTATCAGCATCTTAGTGCAAATTACACAAGGATGATTTGTAACATATAAGGTACTGTCCGCAATACTTATACCCATCTTAGCTGCCTGTATGATTGCATTCTGCTCTGCATGTACAGCCCTCGAAAGTTCTTGTCTTTGCCCTGAAGCTATACCCATTCGATCTCTAATACATCCGCCAATGTCTTCACAATGTTTAAAACCTTCGGGAGGTCCGTTATATCCCGTTGTTAAAATCCTTTTGTTTTTCACAATTGTAGCACCAACTTTTCTCCGTAAACATGTACTTCTCTCTTTTACGATTTCCGTTATCTGCATGAAATATTCATCCCAACTTGGTCTTTTCATATCCTTCTTACTATCCTGTTAGTGCATTAAATATCTTCTCTATCTTTTTATAATTGCTACTAAATATCTTGAATTTGCTATTATCATAAAGACAAATAATAATTTCTTTTATCGATGTTTCATTA
>JAGLYS010000095.1 GCA_023132105.1 Caldifarciminota bacterium | reverse complement strand
AGGCTTCCCTTTCTTTATACACTTTTTAATTATTTTCCTTTGCAGAATAGGGATGTCCGAAACAGGAAATGCAATACCGAGATCTCCTCTCGCTAATAATATACCAAAGGATTCATCAATTATCTCATCAAGATTATCTATAGCCAAAGCGGTTTCGATTTTTGAGATAACTTCAATTTCCGAAGAATTAGAATGGATTGTATTCTTAAGATGTCTTACATCCTGGGCAGATTTTACAAATGACAATGCGATAAAATCCAATCCGTGTTTTATTGCAAAACCAATATCTTTGCTGTCTTTATCTGTGATTGATGGCAAATTAATGTTTCCATCAACTATATTTACCCCTTTGCCCGGTTCTAAAATACCACCACTTATAACCTTCATTTCCGCATAATCATTGGTGATCCCGATAATAGTTCCTTCGATTTTACCATCCGAAAATACAACCCTGTCTCCTACTGATATATTATCAATGAAATGAGGATTATCCAATAAGATAGATCTATCCGAAGGGGATTTGTTTTGGTTATTTAAAAAGTATGTTTCTTCTTTGTTTAAAAATAATTTTTTAATATGATGTGATACTCTTATTCTTGGTCCTTGCAAATCTCCAATAATGGCAATATCTTTATTCTTTTCTTCTCTCAATTGTTTGATTATACCGATAATATTTGACCACTCCTTAATATCTCCATGAGAAAAGTTAATTCTAAAAGCATCTACTCCCTCATCAATCATCGAGGATATAACTTCTCTGCTCCCGGCAGACGGACCACATGTGGCAATTAGCTTTGTAAATTTTAATTTGTTCATAATCAAATTATAGAGTATTTTTCTCAAGTATTCAAGACAATAGAATATATTACATTATGCAATAATATAAATATATATAATGTAATATATGAATAATATTAATATAACACTTGACATTATTAATATAATAGGTATATTAATATTAATAATGATTATTTTGGTAAATAACTAAATGTATTGGTAAAATGCTATTTTAAATTGGAGGTAGCGATGAGTGATAAGATCAGAAGAATATTAGAGATGTTAAAGGAAGGTAAAATTAGCAGTGAAGATGCAGAAAAGCTAATAAAGGCGGTTGAGAGGAAGGACAGTAAGGATACAAAAGGTAAAAAATTTATTGTTTCCGAAGTATTGGATGAGATACCCGGAATAATAGAAAATGCAATCGGCGGAAAAAACAGTAAAAGTAAAGAACTAACAGCTTCGAAGAATGATATAAAAAAGATTATAATCAAGGCTTTGAATGGGAATATGGATATATATAGAAGTGAGGATGATAAAATTTCATTGAAAGCAAAAGGGATGCTAACAGGCATACAGAGAGGGGATGAATTTATAGTAAAAAGTTTTAATGCAGATCATATGAATATAAAAACCCCTTCTGATGTTGATATATATACTACGATTGTTTCAGGAGATATTACTTTTTCGGATCTGAAAAATAAAATATTTATAAAATCGGTATCAGGCAATATTGATGGAGAAAATATTACCGGGGATTTAACATTGAAAGCTGTTAGCGGAGATACATCGTTAAATAGATTCAATGGAGATCTCCAAATAGATTCCATATCGGGGGATGTCGATTTAATGATTGTCGATGGAAACAATATAAATATTATTGGTGTTTCATCGGATATTACGGTTAAAATCCCTAAGGGAATCGGTATATTGATTGAAGCAAAAAGCAAGAAGGGTGAAGTGGATAGTGAAATAGAGTTGGAATCTATGGAGATAAATGAGGATAATTATATCAAGGGCATAAGAGGGGACAAGCATCTCAATCTAAAAATTGAGGTGAAGAGTGGAGATATTGAGATTTTAGAATATTAGTTGTAAAAATCCCATTTAGCAACAAGTGAAAAATTATTATTAATGAAATCATACGATGAAATAAAATGTGCATCTATGAATTTAAGATGAGCAATGGGTAAAATATCTATATCATTATTGTTTAGCTTAAATTTGAAACCCGGAGATATTGTAATAGCTTCTTTAATCTTAAAGGGAAGAATATTCAACAAAGTTGCTTCGTAAGAGAATGTAGTATCATAATCCATATGTCCGTAAACATATCCTTTTAAATATTTCATTGTATATATACTTGAAATATCAGCAGAGAACATATTATCAGGGTGCTTATAGTTAAAAGATATATCGAAATAGGGTTTAATCGATATATATCGCATTATAACATCAAAATGATTATATATATAATACCTGATGTTATAAGCAGTAAGCGATTTTTCATTCATTCTGCATATATAGGATAATGATGCCCCCTGTAGATTTTGATACATTTTATATTCATAGTTGATATATAAAATATTGTA
>JAGLYS010000094.1 GCA_023132105.1 Caldifarciminota bacterium | reverse complement strand
TGGCTTCTAACAACTCTTTGTTGTCGATTAATTCTTTCATTAATGTTATATCCTTATACAATTCTCTGTCTTTTTCCATATATGAAACTTTTTCTCTTATTTTTCTATAAACCGCAAGTAGTGGTTTTGGTAAATCTTGAGGTTTTTGAAAATCTACAGCTTGTGCTGCACATAACGCCTCTATTGCAATTACATTAAGTGAATTTTCGACAACCTCATATGCTTTTCTTGCTGCAATTGTTCCCATAGAAACATGATCCTCCTGGTTATCCGATGTTGGGATCGAATCGACACTCGCCGGGTGAGCTAGTATTTTATTTTCAGACACTAAACTTGCAGCAGCTACTTGAGCAATCATAAATCCTGAATTTAGTCCTTCACTTGCTGCAAGGAAAGGTGGTAAATTTGTAAATGAATGATCCATAAATTTTGCAATTCTTCTCTCTGATATATTTGCCATTTCTGCAGATGATATTGCAAGCATATCCATTACAAATGCTACCGGTTCACCATGAAAATTTCCACCTGATATTATATCATCGGTTTCCGGAAAAAGCAGAGGATTATCGGTAACCGAGTTTATCTCTATATTCAATGTATCCGAAATATACCTTAAAGCATCTTTATATGCTCCATGTACCTGAGGAATACATCTTATAGAATATGGATCTTGAACCCTGTTTTCCTTCCTTACTTCATCCCATACCTTGCTATCCTTAAAAAGAAGGTTGAAATTTTTAATTGTTTTTTTAGCCCCCGGATGAGGTCTTAAACTCACTACCTGTTCATCAAATGCATAATGAATCCCTCTAAATGCTTCAACACTAAAAGCACCTATTATATCGGCATTTCTTGAAAGGTTCTCAGCTTTTAAAAAAGCCGAAAGACCAATTGAAGTCATAACCTGAGTTCCATTAATCAAAGCAAGTCCCTCCTTGGCTTTCAATTTTACAGGCAAAAGTCCCGTATCTTTTAATACTTCCATTGACGGTACAATCTGTCCGTTATAATAGACTTCCCCTCTCCCTAAAAGTGTTAATGCTATATGTGCTAATGGAGCGAGATCACCACTTGCACCGACAGATCCCTTTTCCGGGACGACAGGAATGATGTTTCTGTTTAATAATTCTTTTAGTAAATTAAATGTTTCAATTCTTACACCACTAAAACCCTTTGCGATAACATTAAGTCTTAAAAGCATTGCTCCGCGTACAAAATCACTTGCCAATGGTTTACCGATGCCGGAAGCATGGCTGAGAATAAGATTCATTTGTAGCTTATCAATATCTTTATCCTGGATTTTTATATCGACGAGTTTACCAAAACCGGTAGATATACCATATACAATTCTGTTGGATTTTACAATTCTATCAACAAATTTATATGCACTTTCTATCCTCTCTTCCGTTTCGGGCGTAATATTGATTTTTTCCTTCTTGTAGACAACATTATTAAAATCAGAAAATGATAAATTATCACCATTAATATATATCATATAAGCTCCTTTTTGTGTGGTTATTTTATATTATTTAATATTCCATGTCAAGACAAACAGCAATGGAATTTTATCTTAGCATAAATGCAAGCACCGTCCCCAGATAT
>JAGLYS010000093.1 GCA_023132105.1 Caldifarciminota bacterium | reverse complement strand
CCACTTCCCCTTGTTAGTGTAGGTGGTTCAAGTTTAATAATTACATTAATCGCTATGGGGATATTATTAAGTATATCAAGAAATAATAGTGGAGTTAATTTAAATGAAAACGGTTTTGATAGCGTCCGGAGGAACAGGAGGTCATATATTTCCTGGAATCCTCTTGGCAAATAAATTAAAGGATAACTATATGATATTATTTGTCGGTAACAGATCGGGAATGGAATATAAAATTGTAAATCGCAACAAATTCAAGTTTCTTCATATTCCTTCGGCTGGTTTTGTAGGTAAATCCTTATATGATAAGTGTAGAGCAATAATTATGAACTTAATATCATTTATTGCATGCTCTCGGTATATAATTAAATATAAGCCGGTATTTGTTATTGGAACAGGTAGTTTTACCGAGATTCCCCTAGTATTATCAGCATTTCTATTTCGTATTCCCTCATTTATAACCGAGCAGGATAGTTATCCGGGCACTGCTACCAGATTACTCTCACGGGTTGCAACAAATGTGTTTTTATCGTTTGAAGAGTCAAGAAAATATATTAGGAATAGAAATAATATTTCTATTGTAGGTACGCTTACTGAAAATAAAGTGGATAAGATAAATGAACATTTGATAAGAAAGAAAATGAATATAGAAAAAAATAAAAGGGTTCTGTTTATTATTGGTGGAAGCAGAGGGGCAGCAGTTATAAACAATACAGTGATTGAGATGATGAAATCGGGAATAGATAAGAGAATATATGTAATATTTCAGACAGGGGAAATCAACTATGAATCAGTAATGAAAAAACTTAAAAATGCATCCTTTAATGGTATTATAAAACCATTTATTTATAATATGAGTGAAATATATTTTATATCCGATCTTATCGTTTCAAGAGCAGGAGCCTGTACATTGGCGGAAATTTCTGATAATAATAAACCCTCGATCTTGATTCCATTTCCATATGCTACGCATAATCATCAGATGAAAAATGCAATCAATTATCAAAACAATGGTGCATCAATTGTAATAGATGAAAAGAATCTTTCCGGAATTATACTGAAAAATATTATAGAAAATACTATTTTCAATAATAAGAAATTATCCGTAATGGGAGAAAATGCCGGAGTATTACATAATAATAATGCTGTTAATGATATGATAAAAATTATTTATAGGAGATTGTCCTATGTTTAGAGATACAAAAAATATACATTTTGTCGGCATTGGTGGGATAGGAATGAGTGGAATTGCAGAGGTTTTGATCAATTTAGGATTTAATGTAAGCGGTTCGGATATTAAGGAAAGTGAAACAATCGATAAATTACATAAAATAGGTGCAAAGGTTGATATAGGACATAAAATTGAAAATGTTCGGAATGTGGATGTGCTTGTCTATTCATCTGCTGTTAAACTTGATAATCCTGAAATTATTGAAGCGAGAAAACTTGGGGTTCCTGTGATCAGAAGAGCTGAAATGATGGGGGAGATGATGCGATTGAAATTCAGCATTGCTATTGCGGGAACGCACGGTAAAACAACAACAACCTCTATGATAGCATCCGAAATGTTAGAAAATGCAATGGATCCTTCGGTTATTGTTGGCGGAATTGTACGAAGTTTCGGAGGGAGTGCAAAACTCGGTAGTGGTAAATATTTTGTTTGTGAAGCGGATGAAAGCGATAAATCGTTCCTTAAATTATTCCCCACAATTGCAGTAGTAACAAATATAGATGAGGATCATCTTGATAATTATACGAGTATTGATGATATTAAAAAATCATTTGTGGAATATATAAATTCCATACCATTTTATGGTTGTTCAATACTTTCAATGGATGATAGAAATATACAATCGATTTTACTTGATATCAATAAGAGATACATAACATATGGATTTTTACCTCAAGCGGACATCAGAGCTAAAAATATTGAAATACATAATTTTAGCAGCAAATTCGATGTTGCATATAAGAATTTTGAAATTAAAGGAATACAATTAAAAATACCGGGTGAATTCAATATTAAGAATGCTCTTGCTGCAATTGCCGTTGGCATTGAAATTGGGATTCCTGATAATATAATTAAACAATCGATTGAAAAATTTCACGGAGTTCATAGAAGGTTCGAATATAAAGGGGAAGTGAAAGGATGTAAACTATATGATGATTATGCACATCATCCGACAGAGATCGAGAGTACATTAAAAGCGGCAAGAGATGCATGGGAAGGTAGGATAATTGCCATATTTCAACCTCATCTTTTTTCTCGAACGATGATGTTAAGAGAAAAATTCGGTGGAGCATTTTACAATGCCGATATTGTTATAATCACAGATATATATCCGGCAAGGGAAAAACCAGTAAAGGGTGTTACAGGCAAAACAATAGCAGATTCCTGTATCGAACACAGACAAAAGCATGTCATATATGAGGAAAATAAGGATAATATACCAGCTATTTTGGCGAATATTCTAAAGGAAGGGGATATGATTATAACAATGGGAGCAGGAGATATTTATAAAATTAGTGAGAAATATATTGATGATTATGGAAAACATTAAAATATTAAAAGATCGGAATTTCAAAGGTAATATAATTGAAAATGCAGATCTTAAAAGATACTCGTTTATGCATGTTGGTGGATATGGAGATTATTTATTAGAGCCATTTGATTCGCGTGATTTGAATTTAATCAATAAATATATTGAGAATTATAAAATCATAGGTTGTGGTTCGAATATATTATTTAGTGGAGATTACAAAGGTGTTTTAGTAAACTTATGTGGATATGGAAAAGGAATTAATGTGAACAATGAAAAAATAGGATTCTATGCCGGATGTAAATTGTCAATGATTGGTAAAATTGCTTATAAAAATAAACTTTCAGGTTTGGAAAACCTTATAGGAATACCTGGAAGTATCGGAGGAGCCATTAAGATGAATGCCGGATCATTTGGGAAAACTATCTTTGATGTGCTTGAAGAGGTTATATTATATAATAAAAAATCATCCGACATTGTAAAAGTATTTACATCCGATATGAATCCCGAATATAGAGACAGCAATATTTCCGATGATATGATTATACTCGGGGGAGTGATTAAGTTAAAAATAGAATCAAAAGAGGAAATTGAAACTAAGATGAGAAAATTTTCGGAACAGAGAAGAATACATCAACCGAGTGGGAATTACTCACTGGGATCAATATTCAAAAACCCTCAAGGATATGCCGCTGGTTGGCTAATTGATCAATGTTGTATTAAGGGTAAGTCAGTTGGGGATGCATTTGTTTCGAATAAACATGGAAATTTCATATTAAATAGAGGTTCTGCAACTGCTAAGGATATAATAGAACTTATCAATAT
>JAGLYS010000092.1 GCA_023132105.1 Caldifarciminota bacterium | reverse complement strand
CACTTATCATATAAGTCATTTAATTTTTTAATGTAAATACCATTCCCCCAATATATTATATCAGGATTTTTGTCGTATTTAATCAGTGCAAATCCCTGATCCATAAGATCTATAGATAAAATACCAAAATATGATGTATTTTCATTAATATATATTCTGCAAGCAAGCGGTTCATTCAAAGCAATGAAAAATAAAAAATTTAAAATTTCAAATTTCGAATGATTAGAAAGCTTACATTCGAGTTTATTATCTCTTTTCGATTTGGAATCGATAAAATCCTTTAATATACTGAATTTATTGATATTTATTGGAATAGTATTTTTATCTTGTATCAATGAATCCAATTTTGTAAAACTGACAAAATAGTGAAAAGAACCTTTAAGGTAGCCATTTTCTTCTCTTTTTAAACTAACCAATATTTCAATACCTTTATATAGATAAGGGAGAAGTAATCTGCCGCCTATTTTTAATTGAGATATCCAGTATTTTGATATATCGGAACTGGATGTTGTAACGACAATAACATCAAAGGGCGAATTTTCCTGAAGACCGAAAATACCATCACTCAAAAATAGTTTGGCACTTATATTGTTCTTGCATATATTATTTTTTGCAATTTCAAATATATCATTTTGTATTTCAATCGAAAATGTGTTGCCAGGACCGGTAAGTAAAGATATAAGTGAGCAATTATAGCCACTTCCTGTGCCAATTTCCATAACTTTATTCCCTTTGACTATCCTGACAATATTTAGCATATCGACAACCAATGATGGTTGAGAAATCGTTGAAATTACTTTATTATTATTTATAAGCAAAGGCAAAGAGATATCACTATAAATATCACGCCAATCATTATCGGTTAATCTATTTTTATGAACATCTTTCCTATGCCATTTGTTTTTAATTTGCTTATAAAAGTATGGTAAAAACATATGACGAGGTAAGCATCTTAGTAATTCCGGAATTTCATTTTTAATTTTCGTTTCCAATTTTATTTTTTCTATTAAGGAATCTAAATATTTCTCATAATTACTCATTTAAAAAACACCTTAATTCTTCCCTCTTCAAAAATTGTTTTTCTAATTTATCATTATCTATTCCTGCCAATATTCTTTCAAGTAGTATTTTCCCTTTATTGAGATAGTCAATATGGATTTCATCTATTCTGTTTTTGGATAATATTGTAATTTTGCCGTATAGAAATAATAATTCATCAAAAAACTGCTCTTTTTCCAAAATATTACATTGATCTATATACTGTTCAATAGCTTGTTTATATTCTCCCTTATTGGCTAACATTTCGATATTTAAATTTCTTATTTCAAACTGTAAATCAGAGTATTTTTTGATATCATTAGATATCTCTTCAATGATATTTTCAACTTTACTATAATTTCTTGTTTTAATTTGTACCTTTGCCTGTGATATTCTAGTAAATAAATAGAGATAATTAGCTCCGATTTTACCGAATATATTTGCCGAATTGATATAATATTCAAGTGCTTTATCATATTTTTTCTCTATTAAACATATATCACCCATTCCCATATTGGCATATGCATCACCTGATATATTATTAATTAAAGCGTTCAAATCCGTATATTTCTTAATATATCTTTTTGCTTTTGATAATGCATTCAAAAAGATATATGTATCACCTATATTAAAATATCCGGTTGCTTCTCCCAACTTATTCCCTCTGAGAAGATCAATTTTAATGGATTTTTCATATGAATCGATCGTTTTACTAATCCATCCCAAACTCAAATATATCTGAGCTACATTATTATATACAACAGAGAGAGATGCAATGTCATTGATCTCTTTGAATATCTCTATAGCCTTTTCGAAATTTACCAATGCTTCCCTATATTTTCTTTTATGTTCGGCAATGTTTCCCATAATTGAGTAATTAGATCCTTCCATTTCCCTTTTCTTTATATAAGTAATAGAATCGGAAAGATTGTGAGTAATTTCATATCTTTTATTAAGCAAATCCAAAGCGGTGTCAATGTCTCCCTTAAATTGATATAGATATATTTCCGAGTATAGAATATCAAGCATTTCAATCGATTTAAGTGGAATTATTGATTTTGCTTTGGATATAAAATTTAGTGCTTCGTCATACTCTGATGTATTAAAAAGAACATCGGCATAATTATGATATATTTTTGATTTATCAATATTCGAGATATTATATTCGAGGGCTTTTTCGAAGGATTTTATAGCTTTACTATTTTCCCCGATTCTTGTGTAGATTTTACCAAGATTGTTATGAATTTTCCAACTATAATCCGGTTTATTTATGATATTATCATTAATGATTCTTGTCGCTTGTTTTAAGGATTTAATTGCACTTTCATTACTATAATTACTGATTTCCCATTTCCCCTTTATATAATAATAATTAGCGGCTTTATCCCATTTTTTACCATTTTCGTAATGATAAGATAATATACTCGATAATTGTTCTTTCTGTTCGATATAGTTGGTTTCAAGCCAGTCAGCAAATTTCACATGGATTTCCCTCCTGATTTTTTTTAGTACATTTCTATATATTGCTTCTTGAATAAGAATATGCTTGAAACTGAATTCCTTTGTATTCAGTAAAATGGAGGTCTCCTGCTTATTTATGAATTCACTATATGACAATTTATTTAGATTCTCTGTAATAATTCTATTCAGGAAAATCGATAAAGGTTTATCCCAAAAATCTTTTCCGATAATCGATGCATATTGCAAAATCGTTTTATCATCTTTATGTAAAAGATCAATTCGAGCATGTATTAATTCCTCAATCGATTCGGGTATTTTTATATCATCTATGCTTTTAGATAAAATGTACTTATCATTTTCTTTGACAACAATATTCTTATCCAATAAGATTTCAATCATTTCTTCGATATATAATGGATTTCCACCGCATTTGTCCAATAATTTTTCAGTAAAATTTTTGGGTAATGCCATAGTGCTTAATAACAATTTTAGCAGTTTTTTGGATTCTTTTGGGATTAAAGGTTTTAATCTAATGGTTTTGTGTTTATATTTGTTAAATAGT
>JAGLYS010000091.1 GCA_023132105.1 Caldifarciminota bacterium | reverse complement strand
AATGTACTGTCATATGATACGAATAGGTCAGTATAGGGGTCAGGTCTCTCAATTACTATTATCGTTGACAAAAACAAAATTTAAAGTATAATAAATTTATGGCGCGACCGTTAAGAATAGAGTATGAAGGAGCATTTTATCACATTATTGATAGAGGACAACGTAAGGATAAAATATTTTATAATGATAGTGATAAAAATATATTTCTTAAGAAACTTGAAGAAACAATAACCAAATATTCATTAAATTTATATTGTTATTGTTTAATGGATAATCACTATCATTTACTTCTTGAGACCCCATATGCTAATCTAAGCAAAGCAATGCATTATTTAAATACAAGTTATTCAAATTATTTCAAAGCTAAATATTCATTGGTAGGTTCTATATTTCAAGGACGATATAAATCAATTGTAGTTAACAATGATGCATATTTATTAGTATTAAGTGCATATATCCATTTAAATCCTGTCCGAGCTGCAATAGTAAAATCACCTGAAGAATATCATTGGAGTAGCTATAGTAATTATATCAGCAGAGATGTGCATGTTTCATGGTTAAGAACTGATATAATATTAGAAAATTATGACATTAATGAATATCATGCATATGTAATTAATTGGCATAATAGACATAAAAGTATTAATACAGAAGAAATATATGGTAAGAATGGTGTTTTAGGAAGTGACGAATTTATTGAAGATATCAAAGATAGAGTAAGAACAATGATAAAATATAATAATAAAAGTACAGATGAATATTATGAAGCAAAACATCTATTAAATCTGAGCAAAGATGATATTGAAAAGATATTGATAGAAAAATTAAATATTTTGAAGGAACAATTATATCTAAAAAAGCGTGGCAATATTTTAAGATTATTATTCATATATGGATTAAAACAATATACTGGTATGACATTAAGAGAGATTGGTTCGGTGTTTGATATAAAATATACAACAGTTTCTTCGCTGGTAAATATGTTCATTTTGAAATCAGAAAATAATGTAAAGATAAAGCAATATAAAGAGAAATTGGATAATATATTAGATAATAGTAATTGAGAGACCTGACCCCTTTATCTTTTTTTTAATGGGGCATTAGACGCAAAATATTGCGTCTCTACACACAATTTTAAAAATAGCAAATGGGGTTAGGCTGGAAATTGGAATTTAGAACATCTTTTCCCCCTTTCCACTGTTCACGTTGTCAAAATGTCGCCCCCGGCTCCAATATCTTCCTATATATTTTTATTATTATTTAGAATATTTAGGTATTTTCCATGTTATATTACAGGTTTTTCTCTGTTTAATAAGATCATAAATTTCAATAAAATGTTTCATTAACTCTTCTATAATTTCATAAATCTTATCAAGTTCTATTATTATAGGTTGGAATTTAGTTTTTTTAGATATGTTTATAAAATTAGGACTTATTTTTCTGCCTATTAGAACATCTACATCTTCTAATATTTCAGTAACCTGTTTCATTTTATTTAAAACTCCATGTTCACCACTTTCTTCTTCTGATGAGTTTCTCCTTTTCTCTATAAACTTTGGCTTTATATCCTTAAAAATATCGTATACATAAAAATATTTTGCTGACCCCATATGGTCCGGGATAATTGTTTTTCCATCATTCGAACCAATAACAACTCTCATTTTTTTTGCTATATTATTTATCATATTAAATAAAAATAGTAAAATTTAAAGAAAATGTCAAGCAATAATTTGCTTTTAGTAATAATTGGGGACAAGCTGGAAATTATTCCCGCTGTCAAAATGTCGACCCCCGACCCTAATATCTTTCTAATATCTTTCGCTTATTTTAGTTTCCTTCCATATTTTTTATGAGCTTCCGTAAATTCTCCCGAGGCAATGGCTCCGATAATGGAAATTTCTCCCCCTAATAATGTTGCAGCACATATTTCTGCAAATATTTTAGCCTTATGGTTCCCACTACATCCTAACATTTTCAAACATTCCTTTTGCGTAGGTAGAGCCGTACCTCCTCCTACAGTTCCTATAATTAGATTAGGTATTGTTACAGAAAAATAAAGATCTCCATTTTCCGTGATATCAATTCTTGTAATACCTATTGCTGCTTCGGAAACGCAAGCAACATCTTGCCCACAGGCAATAAAGATACCTGCAAGACCATTGGCATAATGCCCCTGCGTTCCGAGAGAACCTGATTGAACAGCCCCTATTACGGACATTTTGTAATAATCCATTATAATTTCCGGCTTAGCATGAAGCATTCTTATACTATATTCTCTGGGGACAACAACTTCTGCCGTAACTTTCTTCCCCCTTACAAAAAGATAGGACATTGAGGTTGCCTTCTTATCACCTGAGAGATTGCTCTCAATAAACCATATTTTCGGTTTAATGGGTGAATTCTTAACTATGTACTTACAAATTTTATCCGTGGCAATTGTAACTATATTTTGACCAGAAGCATCTCCCGTTGTATATTCAAAATTAAGTATAACCAAATTGCCTTCGATTGTCGTACTCATATCTTCCAATCTTCCGTGCTTAGTGGTTGTTTTTACTATTCGCTTGAATTTATCGAATTTGGAAACAATCCAAATCAAAAATTCTCCAACCTCTATAAGATTTGCAAATCGAAAGCCCGGAGCACGTGAAAGTCTTTCCGTGAGACACATAACTCTCGCTCCACCGGAATAACTTATTATTTTCGCTCCTCTATTATAGGAAGCAACAAGCGACCCTTCTGTCGTAGCCAAGGGAACATAAAAATCTCCGTTTGCATATATTCCATTTATTCTCAGAGGACCAATTACACCGATAGGCACCTTAGCGAAACCCACAAAGTTCTCTATATTTCCTTCATATTGCTTAAAGTTCTCTATTTTCTTTTTCTCTGTCACATAATTTAGATTGATACCTTGTTTTTTTAGTATTTCTATCCTTTTATCAATAACAGTCTTTTCTAAGGAAGTTTCAAAAGGTATGGAATGTGATAAAGGTTTATTTTTCGGTAGAGACAATTGAAGTTTTGATATTATTTCCGGTGGCGACTTCCCATTAAGAATTAATGAAATAATCTCTTTTAATACCCCGATTGAAACTGGCATACATACCTCCTTTTTATGTAGGGAAAAAATGCGGTTTCAATTTTTGCTTATTTATATTATAGCTACTGGAATAAAAAAATGCAAATTATTTATGAGTACATAATGGGATCGGGCTGAAATTTATCATCCTCTCCCGGAACGGGAGAGGATGTGAGGTGAGAGTGATTATGATTATGTAGATAACCAATATGCTAAATAATTTTCCTATTTATAGAAACGGGTTAAATCCGCTCCATTTATCTTCATTTTCTCTCCCCCTTATATGTTCCCCTTCTATATAGATGAAAATTCATTAGATGAATTCCTTTATCTTTTCCGATAATTCGCTTATTCTATAAGGCTTTTGAATAACACCTTTTACTCCCGCTTCTATAAGCTTTTTTGTCTCTTTACAGTAATTCGATCCCGTAGACAATAAAACCTTAACATTGCTGTCTATCTCTTTCAATTTAATGAAAGTCTCACTACCGCTCATTTTAGGCATTATCATATCGAGTATTACCAAATCAACTTTGAGGTGATTTTCACTATAATATTCTATTGCTTCTTGCCCGTTTGTACATGTAAATACTTGATAACCTAAACTTATCAGTATTTCACTTGCAACATTCCTTATCATTTCCTCATCATCAACAAACAATATTGAACCAATCCCTCTCTTCGTTTTATTTAATGACTGTAAGAATTCATCCATAGAGTAATCCTCCAATAATGGCAGGTTTATTATCATTGTAGTCCCACTTCCGGGCTTACTTTCTACCCTTATTGCACCACTGTGTTTTACGATACAGGAATGAACACTTGCGAGACCCAATCCCGTACCTTTACCTTGCTTTTTAGTTGTAAAAAATGGTTCAAATAGGTGTTTTTTCGTTTTTTCATTCATCCCAACACCCGTATCATTAATAGATATTTCTACATACATACCCGGATCAATATCAAGTCTAAGTTTATTAATCATCGATTCATCAATATTTACAAGTTCCGTAGTAAAGATTATCTTACCCCCTTTGGGCATAGCATCAATTGCATTAATCCCCAAATTCAGAAAAGCATTCATCAGATGAGTGGCATTACCTTGAATTATAGGGTTTATTTTAAAATTATTCTCGATTTCTATCTTCATATTCAGTGTTCTTTTTAGCATACTAATTACATCCATAATAATCTTATTAAGATTTAATGCTTCCATTTGATAACTACCCCTCCGTGAAAAATCAAGCAATTGTCTCGAATATTTTGCTGCGCTCTCGGATATTTTTAAAATATTCTCCGAAAGATCCTTTAAATCATTATTGTTTTGAAGCTTATTTGAAAGTAATTCGGCATTTCCCATTATACCGGCTAACATATTATTAAAGTCATGAGCAACTGCTCCCACCATATGTCCTATCGATTCCATTTTCTGTGCTTGAATAAATTCCTCTTCCAAAATATCCTTTTCTCTTTTAAGTTTATTGTTCCAAATAATCTGGGCGATTATATCCGATATGTTTTTAAGATACTCTTCATTATCGTAACAATCCTTCCCCCTTTTAACATTGGCTAACATAACACCAATAGTCTTTCCCAAGCGTATAATAGGAATGCAACAATTCCCAATCCTTTCTTTATTTCTTACTATATCAGAATTATAACACTCTAAATCATCTTTATATTCTATCTTGCCTAAAAATATAACATCGCTACATATAAATTGATCTATCGATATTTTTGAGTACATATCCTTTTCAATATCGGTAAGACCTATACTTCCCTTCAATAATATATATCCTATTTTTCCATTTTCAAGAAAAATCGCTCCTTTTTTCTCTGTAAACAGCCACTTTATTGATGTAATTTCTTCAAGTGCATTATTTAGTTTATCTTCAATCGGGATATTTTTATTCGATTTATCAAGCAGTGAACTCATCAAATTTCTAATCTGTATATTCTTTTTCAATTTATCTTCATATGAAATTAACAGTTCTTCAAAATTTTTTACATCCTTTACACTATTCTTAACACCACTTTCAATATTCTTCATATCTTTGTGTGTTGTAATAAAATATTGTATAATGTTTTTCTCTTTAATATTTACTTCCATCTCTGCAATATTTACATCCGTTATAAATCCTTTAATATCCGATAATTCCGCTCTATATTTATTTACCTTTTCCCCATTTCCATTTGACTTATTCTTTTTAATAACAATCGAATCTTTATATGGTTTTATAAAATTCAAAATAGATTTACCTAATAATTCATTTGAATTATTAGCATTGAAAAGGCTGACAGCAATAGAATTCGCCATAATTATTTTATCATTACTGCATAAAACAATAGCTTCCTTAAAATTCTCAATTATTGCAGAGTAATGATTGATCCATCCGATAGGAGGAATCTCATTATTGGTATTCGATACTGTTCTTTTAGTATTATACATTTTTGCATCCCAACCTTTTCAGGTTACTAATTACCTTTTCAGTCTCTTGATTGCATTCGTATATTTCAAATAGCTTAGTGTAAACATCTCAAGGGGTACTTCCCTACTTTTTATACTGCAATTATCATTCCTTTATTCAATTGAATTAGTAATATACGCATTTGCGTAGGTTAATTATTATAATTTCATTTTTATCTTTTTATCATTATCAATTAACAACAAAACTGTGGTATTTTTACCATAGTGCTGTTTAATATTGTATAAAACGGCAGATATGCATAGGCATATTAACCAGTTTCACTAATCCCATCATTGTCATTGTAGGGGCAGCTTTTTCATTCCTGTCCCTCCTTTGTCATTTCTATGAAAACAGGAATCTGTAATTATCCCTACTGTTTTTACCTTTCCCTTCTCGGCTGATGTCTGGCGTCTGAAGTCTGGTGTCTATTTTTCCTTATTCGTGTAATTCGTTTTCAATTCGTGAAATCGTAGGGGCAGACCCCTGTGTC
>JAGLYS010000090.1 GCA_023132105.1 Caldifarciminota bacterium | reverse complement strand
AAAATATGACATTTTCTTCTACCTGCCATGGTTCCGGGCGTGTATTGTCAAGGCATAAAGCAATAAAAGCTACCAAGGGTATAGATCTTCAAAAAACTCTGGAGGAATCCGGCATCAAAGTTATAGCGAAATCATGGAAGACACTTCATGAAGAGGCAAGTATTGCATATAAAAATATTTCCGATGTTATTGACTCGGTTGATGGAGCTGGTATATGTCAGAAAGTGGCGAAATTAATACCAATAGGCGTAATAAAAGGCTAATAAATACAATAAAAAGGAGCCCCCGCTCTCCGGGTGTTTATATCATGAAATCAGGAAAGGAGGACATTCTTTATATCGGAAAAGCACAAAATTTAAGAGAAAGGTTGCAATCATATCTTGAAATATCAAGGAAGGGAAATCGTATTAAAAACCTTATATCCAAAACCCTCTCTATTGAATGGATAATAACAGCGAACGAAACGGACGCTTTTATTCTTGAAAACACACTAATTAAACTGCATAAACCTTATTATAACATTCAATTAAAAGACGATAAAACATATCCGTATATAAAAATTACTACAAAAACCAAATTTCCAAGAATATTTTTAACGCGGCAATTTATAGAAGATGGATCCCATTATTTTGGACCATTTACAAATGTTAGATCTGCCAGGAATTTAATAAATATAATTAAACATATTTTTAAACTTCGCTCTTGTGGTGAAAAAATCCCCGGAAAAGCTTGTTTGAATTTTCATATAAATCTTTGTTCCGCTCCATGTATAAATAGAATAGATTTTGAAACATATAGAGAATCTGTCGACAATGCAATCAGCTTTATTCAAGGGAATATCAATTCGTTATTAATTAAACTTTCGGAAGAAATGCAAGTATATGCTTCCTCTATGTTATTTGAAAAAGCTGCTGTAATAAGAGATATAATTAATAGCCTGAATAAAATAAAGAACAGGCAACACATTATAATGAGAAAAAACACAAATGCAGATTTTATTACCGTTATGAAAAGGGGAGAGATTTCTTTGGCCGGTGTGTTTAATATAAGAAATGGTGTTCTACTGAATAAAGAGATTTTTCAAATCAAGAACCCTCTACATGAATCCGAAGAGATTATTATGAGGCATTTCTTAATAAAATATGTGCGTATGTCTCCAAACCATGCCAATATTATTAAAACGGATAAGGTTAAGATTAGAATTATATATGATAAAATACTTAATAAACTAAATAATAATATCCGATTAACCTCAATCTATGGGGAAGAGGAACGAGAAATTATAAATCTGCTGAAAAAAAATCTGATATATGAGATTGAAAAAAGATTACTTGAAAAATATTCAAAAAAAGACAACGCACTTTCTGAATTGGGATCCATCTTAAAGTTGAACAAGTTACCTGAGTTTATGGCTTGCTTTGACATATCCCACTTAAAAGGGGATAACACTGTAGGTTCTGCTGTTGTCTTTAAGAACGGAAAGCCACTTAAAAAGAGATACAGACGATTTAAGATTAAATATGTTAAAGGTATTAATGATTCTACTATGATTAATGAAATTGTAGGAAGGTATTTTTCACATACGGAAAATCAACAGATTGACCTTGTAATTGTAGATGGAGGGGCAATACAACTAAGAAACGCAAAAGATGCTTTAAAAAAATTGAATCTGAATATTACAGCAATCTCTATTGCCAAAAGGCTTGAGGAAATATATATTGATGAAAAGAAGATAATTTCTCTTCCTGTAACATCTTCGGCTCTTAAATTAATTCAGAGAATCAGGGATGAATCACATCGCTTTGCAATAAGTTATAATAGAAAATTAAGGAGAAGAGAATTAAAGTTTCTATTGCAACAGATAGATGGTATTGGGAAAGTAAAATCTATTAGAATTATGTCTCATTTTCGGACAATTAAATCTCTTGAAGAATCATCTATAATGGATATTGAAAAGATACCCGGGATAACACATAAATTGGCATTAAGCATAAAAGAGTTCTTGCTTATATGAGAAATATAAACAATATTTGAGGTTTAATTAAATTGTTAATTGAGGGGGTGTTATAAAAATCCTTAAACCTATAATTGATTTTTTCTTTCCCGACAGATGTATTAAATGTGGATATAAATTGTCTCAATATGAGATTATTATATGCAGAAAATGCCTTGTTTCCATAGAAAGAATTTCCATTATTGAGAATATAGATAAAAATCAATTTAAAGATATTCATTATCTTGCATTTGACAAAATATTTTATTATTCAAGATACTCAAATTTGATGAAGGATTTAATTCATCTTTTTAAATATAGCAAACGAAAAGAATTGGCAAAACCCCTGGCAAGACTGCTTCTAATTCAATTAAACGACATAATACTCTTGGGATCTGAATATGATTATATACTATATATCCCCCTTCATAGAACAAAATTGCGAGAAAGAGGATTTAATCAGTCATACCTTATTGCCAACGAGCTGAGCTTATTATCAGACATTCCTATATTAAAAGATGCTATTGTGCGATATTGCAATAGTAAAAGCCAGACAAAATTAAAAATTAGAGATAGATACAGCAATGTAGCAAATGTTTTTTCCGATGGCAAAGGGATCAAAAAAATTATTAATAAGAGAATTCTTCTGATAGATGATGTCGTAACCACGGGATCAACTCTTAATGAGGCTTCTTTGGTTCTCAAGAAATATAACCCGTCTAATATTACCTGTTTAACATTGGCATCTGCAGTCAGGCGAAAAAGGGAATGAACAATCAGATAGATTGAGATATGTATTTATATCTGTTTACCGCAAATATGCTTATTATCTTGACTTATCGATACTTTTATATCATAATAAAATATGATTTTACAATTTCCATTGCATATTATATACTTTATTGTTTATGCGGTGTCAATAGGGATTATTTTAACATATAGTATAAAATATATTTCTAAAATTAACTATTACTCTCCTGTTTTTTCGATATTACTATTAACATCTACAATTGTTCCCTTAAGATCTTTAGTGGTGAATTATGAAATATTTCTTTTAAAATCATTATTTATATCACTTTCTCTCATTTCGCTTTCATTCATGTTGGGTTTGGATGTTTATAAAAGCTTCAGGAAGTATATCTATATATTCGCTGCATGTTTGGCGTTTCCCGTAATATCCGATAGATTTATTCAAATTGTCAATATTTCAGGAGTAGTCTTTACCGTTTTAATCGTATTTTACATAATCAAAAACACTTATAAGTCAAATAATATGAATTTTACCCTAATTGGCTTATTGATGATTATAATATTTCAAGTTTATCAAATTTTAATGTTCGGTTTTTCCCCTCATACTATAATGGATGCATATCTGTATGAACTCCCTTATATATTTCTTTCTGTTTCCGTCATTTTTTATAACCTTTACATTTCAATGAATATTTCTTTATTAAAGAACATTAAGCAACCTGCATTTCGTATAGAAAAAAATTCTATAATATCAAATAGAGATTTAAAAATATTATTTAAGAATCATAACGATCTTTATAGCCTGCTATTAGACAATCTCGATAGCATTAAAAATAATGACAACTTTGAAATAGAAAATGATCATAAAGAATATATAATATCAAAAGATATTACTGATAAAAATGATTTATACTATATAAGTCTTAAACAAACAGACAATCCGATAAATTTAGATTATGAATATATCAATTCTGAAAGCTATTATAATGAAAAATATTTATCCGAGAGAATTATAAAGAAATTTTCTGAAATATTCCTTACAAACTATATCTCTTTATGGAAGACCATTAACAACAATGAAATAGAACTGATATCTGAAATAGGAAATTGTTCATGTTTAAGGAACCGAAACAGGTTGGCGATTACATCTATAAAAGAGCTTAGCCTTGCATATGAAGATAAAACCATTAAAATTGTTAAGGATAATGTTTCGGATAAAAATGCTGACTTAAACAAACTGGTTATTGTTCCTCTGTTTCATAAAAAAATATTTTATGGATTTATTTTCACATTATTGGATGCCGGGACAATCGCCAAAATTAAGGACAAGATATATATGAACGCATCTATTGCGTCTAAGGCCCTGGTAAACATAAGTAGATACAGGTATCTGGAAATGCTTGATTGTCTATCAAAGTATTACTATGAGTACTTGATAGTCTTTGATAAGGACTATAATATAGTCTATTCAAGTTATGACGATGTTAAATCGTTTAAAGATATACCATGTGAAAAAAAAACAATTGAAAGCAGAATGAATGAATTAACAAATAAAAAATTTTCCTGTTTTGATTTCATAGACAGGGAAGGGACTCGCCACTCATTAGTAATTGCCTTACATAAATTAGACAATAAAATATATTATATACTATTATCGCATAGAAACACAACAGATGATGGAAATTTCTCTGATATAATTCAAAACAAGGAATATTTGGATAAATTTTTTAATACCTCTTTATTTGGAGTATTCATTGAAACAAACAATAAAATTACTTATGCTAACAGTAAATTCAAGGATTTTTTCCCTTTTTATACACACAATAGTCAGATTTCTTTTATAAACTTATTACCAAAAGATTTACAGAATGGTTTTAAGAAAAATGTTAATGATTTGCTTACAAATGAGGGAAGCTTTTATGATAAGATTTATTTAAACAATAAAGGTAAAACTATTGTTATAAATTTATTTTTAAATTCATTTGAGAATGATGAGGGAGCCAATATTATTGGAATATTGATGGATATGACACAATTATCACATTACGAAGATGAGATAGTAAATTTAAAAAAGGCAAATACATTACAGAATCTCTCCTATATTTTGGGAAATCAAATGAATAATTTGCTTCAACCTATAGTTGGCTACACAACATACTTAAAAACAAAAATTTCTCCTGATATCGAGATATTCAAAACAGTAGAAAAAATCGAGAAATCAACAAAAATTGCAACAGACTTCGTAAAAGGGATATCCCTTAAGCATTATAAATCAACAAAGACATTGGATCTCTATGCTGAAACAAAGAACATTATAGATATAATGAATATGTTGAAACCTGATAATGTAGAAATAAATCTATATGGTCAGGAGGATTTATATTGTTCGAATATTTATCTGTCCGACTTTAATCAAATAGTAATAAATATTATTCAGAATTCAATTGAGTCAATCAAAACAAAGGGGACAATAGAAATAAAATTCAGTTCGATACATAATATTAAGAAGGAAACAATTCAAGTATACAAGCTCAAGGATAGAGAATTTATACATATTCAGATCAATGATAATGGCAAGGGAATCAATGACGACATTAAGCCCCTCCTGTTCAAGCCACATTTTACAACAAAAGATAGTGAACATTATGGACTGGGGTTAACAATCGTTTTAGAGTTGATTGATAAGTATAATGGTTTTGTTGAAATTGCTGACAATATACCCAGAGGGACATCTATACATCTCTATCTCCCTGCTCTTAGATGTTTTTCCGAATCTATAGAAAATAAAAAAGAAAGCTTTTCTCACATTAAAGAATTACTTATCGCCGAAGATGAAGCTGTTGTGGCTTCATTTCTCGGAAATATTCTGGATGATTTAAAGATAAAGCATCACATTACATCATCATCAATAGAGTTTTTTAATTATTTCAAAAAAAACAAATCTAACATTTCACATGTTTATGTAGATGTGCATTTACCTGTTATATCAGGATTGGAATTGTACGCAATGATAAAATCTGAAAAAGATGATATTTTTATCCTGTTTTCATCGGGGTATTTCAATATGTCTAAAGTTGAACATATATTAAAAAGCGATAAGAATACGGCATTTCTTAGAAAACCTTTTGATTTTAAAAAAATTATCAACACATTGCTTAAATCTAAAATTAAGCAGTAAAAAATTGTCCAATATATTGAATTATTTTTATCTATATGTTAATATCTTTTCATGAAAACAATCGATAAGTACATCACCAGAGAATATATTCCCCCTCTACTGTTAGGAGTTAGCCTTTTTACTTTTATATTTCTGATGAGTAGATTGTTTGAATTATTAAATATGTCAATTACACGAGGTGTATCTGCATCGTATACATTTTCAATTTTCATCGCAAGTTTGCCCTACTTAATATCCTTGACCATACCCATGGCACATGTTTTTGCCGGAATAATGACTTTCGGTAAGTTTGCAAATAGTGGAGAAATTGTTGCATTTAAAACACTTGGTGTAAACTTTTATAAATTGCTTAAGTCGTTATTAATTATAACTGCTTTTATCATGCTTTTGTTAGTCGCATTTAATAATACTATTTTACCTAACTCAAACCATCGATTGAAAAACCTAATGTTAAATGTATATAGATTCAAACCTACATATCAACTGGAGGAAGGTATATTTTTAAAGAATTTCGGAAAATACAGCTTTTTCATAGAGAAGATAAACAGAAAGGATGACACAATGAAAAACATATATATATATCAAGAATCCAATGGTTATATAAGTAGAATAATAATTGCAAAGAAAGGTAAAATCATACATGATGTTAAGCAAGACACACTCTGGTTATTACTTAAGGATGGTAGTATCCATGATTTTGAAAAGGGAAAAAATGAATATCATATTGTTAATTTTAAGACACAAAATTTTATCTTGCCTATTAATGAAGAAATCAGTTCAAAAGGAACGTCATATAGAGGAGACCGGGAATTGGATATTTTTAAACTTGTTGATCGAATTAAAAAAACAAAAATGCAAATGAAAAGAAATATACCAAAAAGAGAAAGCAAATTTATGGATCTTCATTATAGAAGAACATTAAATCGCCTTTATATGGAAATTTATAAAAAAATTACAATACCATTAACATCAATATTTCTCCTTATGCTTGGAGCCGGCATTGGGGCAAGGATAAAAAATTCGAACATTGGGCTTTCTCTCACAATAAGCCTTGGAATATATGGAATATTTTATATTATGATGATCGGAGGGGAATCGTTATCATCAAGAGGTATTATAAATCCGATTATTTCTGCAATAGTTCCTTTAATTACATTTGGAGTAGCAGCAATAATAGTAATTGCAAAGGCAATGAGTGAATACTCGGTAATTAAAACATTATTAAGGAAAAATTAGTGAAAATATTAGAAAGGTACTTTATACGATCCATACTCTCTCTTTCTATATTATTTACCATAATAATCGTTACTCTTTACTTAATTATAGACCTTTTCAACAATATGACTTATTACATAGACAAGAAAGCTGTTGTAAAAGATTTATTTTTATATTATCTCTATCAAGCTCCCGCTTTGATTATAACATTTTTTGCATTAGGATTATTAACCGCTGTATTTTTCAGTCTTGCACATAGGGTGCGATATAACGAGGTTTCAGCAATAAGATCTATGGGAATAAGAATGAATAAAATAACCAACAAAATTCTCCTTATAGGTTTTATTTCGGCATTTATATTAGTATTTATGAATATATTTTTTGTTCCCTATTTCAATAATCTTTCCTTCAACATAAAAAGAATCAAGATAGAGAAAATGCCCATTGAAAAACGATATCAAAGGGATATATATTTTATTGGTAACGATAAGACAATATATACGGCAAAGTATTTAGACAAGAAGCAAAACAAAATGTTTAATATTACAATCATTAGAAAGGATGCAAATGGTAATATTTCCGAGCGATATGATTCCGAGTATAGCCTTTGGAAAAATAATCATTGGGCATTGTTTAATGTAATAATACGCAATTTTGACACATCCAATTGTCTTGTTAAATATAGAGAAATCGATATTATTGATGATTATAAACTTAATATACATCCGGACAAACTGATTAGAGGGGTTAAGCCAATTGACAATATGACTTTAAAGGATCTTTTTTCTTATGCCTCTTATATGAAAGGAATCGGACAGGATACAAAAGAAATTTACACTCAGATTTACTACCTGTTCTTTAATCCGCTTTCTGTTGTAGTTCTTGTAATGTTAGGTGTCTTCATTGGGATAAATCTTAAAAATACATCCAATTTATTCGAGTTTGGAATAAGTTTATTGGTGGGATTTTTTTATTGGGGAACAATCCAGAGTTTTAGAGCATTAGGAAATTCGGGTGGCATATCCCCCATTATTGCAGGGCTTATGCCACACATAATATTTCTCATTATTTCTATATTGACTATTATCGGAGTAAAAAGTTACAGTCAAAGCAGATAAAATATCAAGAGTCTATTCTTCCTGTCCACTATATGTTTAAATCTATAATTTATATTATTATAGTCGAAATTGCTGCCGAAATAATATATATAGAGAGAATTCCTTCCTTCTGACAGCAGATTGGCATGATTGAGAATATTATCTGTCAATTTGACTGCTCTGGATAAAAACAGATCATATTTTTCTGATTTATAATCAATAAAATTAGCATTGACAATAAAAACATTTCCCAGAACAAGTTCCTCTTTTATATTCAAAAGAAAATCAGCTTTTTTATCTCTTCTCTCAAATAAAAAAAATTTTACATTACTATTTATAATGGCAAGTGGAATACCCGGCATCCCACCTCCACTTCCTATATCACAAACCCTCATATGCCCTTTTATGTATTCATTGGATTTTATCGAGTCCAGAATATGCCTTTCCCAAAATATATGTATATCTTTCGATGAAAACAGATTAACGCTACGGTTCTTCTCCAATACCAGCGTTTGATATTTTTCAAGTTTTAATAATGTTTCACGTGAAACATT
>JAGLYS010000009.1 GCA_023132105.1 Caldifarciminota bacterium | reverse complement strand
CTTATTTTCAGCTATATTAAATCCGCATTTTGATAACTGTTCAAGTAAAACTTTTGGACAAACATACCTTTGTCCCCACTTCCTGGAAATATGCTCTGTCCAGCTATAATCATCAAAAGTAAATGTTTCTTTACGCTCTCCCATCAATGGAATCATTATATTTACTTTGCGGTAGTAATCCTGAGACAAATATCCTTCATCCATTTCTTTCATAGCCTTACTTACTATTTCCTCACTAAATTCGGGATACTTATCTTCAAAAAGTACAAATTCCATAGGATACCGTGGTCGGAGAGGTGGATCTTCATCTGGATATCCCATAACTAATTGTACCAATGGAAACACACGTTTTGGTAAATCATACTCCTTTATAATTTGCTCGGCTCTATAAGGAGTATTACCTATAAAACAGCTTCCCAACCCTAAACTTTCACCTGCTATTACCATATTTTCCGCCATTAATGCTGCATCTTGAATTCCAAAGAACAGTAATGAAAGATCATTTGTAATCAATTCCCAATTTCTCTTTTCCATTATGAGTTCCAACTTATGAATGTCTACGCAAATTGTAAACAGCAATGGTGCTTTAAAGGGATTGCTTACTCTTTTTCGAGATAATAACAGACTGTAAAGTTGAGAAGCAAACGGGGCTTGTTGTCCCGAATGGACGATTTTAAATATTACCTCATCCGAAGGTAGTTTATCTTTATATCGACGAATCGATTTGCGATCAATCATAGATTGAATTATTGAATTGTTCATTATAATATTTCCTCCTTAACCTCAATTTAATTGTATCCCAATATCCAAATAGCTAATTATAAAATAACTAAATTAAAATAACATATCGCATTTTTTCAGTCAAGAGATGACAATTAAATTGACTTGATTTATATAAGATTATAATTTACTATTATAAAAACGGAGTTGATATGAAAGTTTTATTTATAATTATTTTCACCATATTTTCTTTAATCATAAACTCATGTGATAAAGAAACAAAAGAAACATATACAAAAACAATCCCTTCTCTCCCAAAAAAAGCACGTGTTTTATCCGATCTTATTAAGATCCGAAATACAATACAATACTACAAACTTAATCATAATGATTCTTTGCCTCTAAACATTAATGATCTCAATCTGGATCTTTATTATAATAACGAATATAGAATCGAAGATGGCTCTGTAAAAAGTAAACATTATCCCGGTCTTTAATTAGAAATCATCTATTACTATTTTTATTACAGATGAAATGGGTCCACCCAAGAAATTTTCAGCCACCTTTTCGAATCTTCTTGGGATATCACTAAGATAATACTTTACTTCCCCCTTATATACCGAATCATTATACATATCGTTTATATTAAGTATATTCCTTACCTTTTTTGAAACTTCAATACCCGGATCAATCAACTTAACATTATTCCCCATAATCTTTTGAATTATACCTGCCAAGAGAGGATAATGAGTACATCCCAGTACAAGAGTGTCAACTTCAATATCTTTAAAATGTTCAAGATATTTATTAGCTATTTTTTCCGGAATTTCTCCTTCTGTAAATCCTTCTTCTGCAAGTGGAACAAACAAAGGACAACTTCTCGAATAGATCAATTCTGCTCTACACTTTTCCATTATATGCCTCTCATATGCATTACTTTCGACTGTAGCATCCGTGCCAATAATACCTATTTTCTTTTGTTTTGAATAATAACAGGCAGCTTCCGCTCCAGCTTCAATCACACCGATAACCGGCACTTCGAATTTTCTTTTCAATATATCAATACTATTCGAAGATACTGAGTTACAGGCAACTATTATCATTTTAACATCAAAGCTTAATAGAAACCTAACATCCTGCATCGCAAAATGTGTGATAGTTTCTCTTGATTTTGTTCCATAAGGAACCCTTGCAGTATCTCCGAAATATATTATATTTTCATTTGGTAACTCATTTAATACCTGTTTAACCACTGTTAACCCACCTACCCCTGAATCAAAAATACCGATTGGTCTTTCCCTATTATTTCCCATAAATTCTCTTCTTATACCCACTAACAAAATCGACTATACCTTTACATATAGATTTTGATACTTTTTTTCTAAACCAGGGTTGTTTTAATAGCTTTTCTTCATTTGTATTTGAAATAAAAGCAGCTTCTACGAGCACAGCAGGCATATAGTTTAATCTTAGAACATAGAATCCTGCCTGATGAACACCTCTGTCTTTAAGATTAAGACTATTTGCCAGACTATTTTGAATATATTCTGCTAATTTACTTGATTCAATCAATGATTGATTTTGAGCCATATCGGAAAGTATATAATCAACCGTATTATAATGCGTTTTATCCCTTTCTGTTTCATATAATATTGATGCATTCTCCCTTGAAGCCACTGCTCTTTCCCAACTTGTTCTGGAAAGTGATAAGAAATAGGTTTCAAAACCCCTTGCATGTTTACTTTTTCTGTTTAATGCCGCATTACAATGAATGCTAATAAAAAGTGCAGCTTTTTTCTTCAATGCAAATTCCGTTCTTTCTCTTAGAGAAACAAATCTATCATCATATCTCGTTAAATAAATCTTGAAATTTTTATATTTTGATAAATCATTTCTTAAAATTTTAGAAATTTTTAAAACTATATCCTTTTCTTTTGTTCCACCCGGACCGACAGCTCCGGAATCCTTACCCCCGTGCCCAGGATCTATCACTATAATAATCTCCCCTTTACCTACAGACGCTTCTTTTTTTACATATTTACTACTTCTCATAATGAACTGAAGAATACCTGATTCTTCCGAATATATCACATCATCAACATAAGTTTGACTTTTCAATTTAAAACTGAGATAAATACCTTTTTTCCATTTTTTGATTGATGAAGAGCTTATAAGTGAATTTGAAAATTTCTTACTTAATATACTACTATTTATAGATTTTGTATAAAAATATACATTGAAATAACGACCTTTCATTTTATATTTATATTTAATAATGGGGGCAAGATCAAATGAGATAATTGTACTGTTTTTAGCATTCTCAAGCTTTAAACCTATAATATCATATAATGAATCAAATATTTTGAGAACATTGTTTTTACTGTCATAAATTATTCTTTTATTAATTAATTTGCTAATTACATCAATATTTGAAATTAATGGGATTAAACATTCCGTATCATCTCGCAATACATTATTTCTTAATTTTCTCACTTCTCCATTCACTGATATAAATGGACTTTCAGGGAAAACACCAAGTTTTTTATTGTTATATTTTATTACATATTTATCTTCTCTTTCATTATAAACCAATTTACCATTAAGGATAGCACTAAAATCCGTGGTTTTTAAATATATATTATCATTATCCGAAAAGAAATTTTTCACGAATGTCGAATCAGCTGTTTTAACTACAACTTGCTTTGGTAATAGCATTAATGGCAATACCAAAGCTATAAATACTATTGCAAACAGTCTATTTAACTTCTCTTTCAAGATCACGTTTTTTTATTGCCTCTCTCTTATCATATAATTTTTTACCTTTACATACTGCAATCTCAATCTTTATTTTACCTTTATCATTTCCATAAATGTTCAGAGGAATAATCGTTAAGCCTGATAAATTTGATTTACTCCATAGTTTCATAATTTCTCTTTTATGTAAAAGTAATTTTCTTTTTCTTTTAGGATCAAGTTTTATAATAGTTGAGTGTTTATATGAAGAAATATGCATATTGTAGATGTATGCCTCCCCCTCAAATATCCTTATATATGATTCCTTCAGGTTCACCTGACCGTTTCTTATGGATTTTACCTCCATTCCTTTCAACTCAATACCGGATTCGAACTTATCAATAATAAAATAGTTGTGAAAAGCAGCTTTGTTTCTTGCATAAATCTTCATTATAATAACCAATAGCAAGTCAATATAACTAAATATTGCAATATTGTAAAGAGGATAATCAATCAGCGGACAGATATGTAAAACATATACCAGTTACAAATATCAAGTGGCAAGTTCGTAAATCGGAAACCGGAAATCGTAAATTGCAAATTCAGGAAATTGTCAT
>JAGLYS010000089.1 GCA_023132105.1 Caldifarciminota bacterium | reverse complement strand
TTATAACTGAAACACATCTTGACTACATTGTCTAATTATGCTTTAATGAGCAGATGAAAAAACTTATTATAATTCTTATAATTTTACTATCGGGATGTAGCTCTCTTAAAAAATTAAGCATTACCTCCCCCGTTAAACAAAAAAATGATATCGATATAAATAGTTATTATTCGAATTTAATGCAAAGAAATTATGAATTCAAATCAATGAAGGGGAAAGGGAATATACACCTCAAGGAAGGGAAATATGAGTGGTCCGCAATTTTTAAAATAAATATTATTTCAAGAGATACTGCAATAATCGACATATACGGTCCTCTTGGTATGAGAGTATTTACGATTTATATTCAGGATTCGACAATAACATTTGACAGGGAAAGCAGCTATGAAGCGATAGCAGATCTTCTAAAATCTTCATCTATAATTGGAAAATCATTCGTTTCAATATTTTCGGCAACCCCTCTAATAGATACTGAAATGGTAAAAGTAGATTTCGAAAAAACGATAAGTATGAAGTATAGTAATATTATATCATTTGGTAATATAAAATCGATTTATCCCGATTCACTCTATTTAAGAGATGGTAATAGAATAGTCGCAAAAACCAAATACAGTAAAATTAATAGTATTGACGGACCCTATGAAATTGAAATCTATTCCGTTATATTCGATGCATACTTAAATATATCCTTTTCTTCGAAAAGTTATAATCTTTAATGCATAGAAAAGAAAAGATAATAAATCTTTATAATATTTTGTATAAATATTTCGGTCCTCAGAACTGGTGGCCCGGAGATACAATAGATGAAATAATAATAGGTGCGATTTTGACACAAAATACAAGTTGGAAAAATGTTGAAAAAGCAATTAACAATTTAAAAAAAGCGGATCTTCTATCCCTCTATAAAATATATTACGGAGATAAGGAAGAAATTACAGAAGCAATTAAACCATCCGGCTTTTATAATCAGAAATATAACACATTAAAAAATATTTCGACATTATTTTTCAGAAATTATAAACATTCTTATAAAAATATCCTTGGAAATGATATTTCATCAATAAGGGAAAATATTTTGTCAGTAAAAGGAATCGGCAATGAAACATGCGACTCCATTTTACTTTATGCATTTAAAATCCCAACATTCGTTGTAGATACATATACAATAAGAATTCTATTAAGACACAATTTAATTGACATTAATGATAAATATAACGATGTAAAAAAATTGTTTTCCGATTCTTTAAAATCCGATACGGAACTCTATAATGAATATCATGCTCTTCTCGTAAGAGCCGGTAAGGAGTATTGCTTTAAAAAAGATCCCCTCTGTAAAAAATGCCCAATAAAAAAGGGAGGTTTATAACCTCCCTTTTTTATTGTTTTAAATTTATTTATCGTAAAACTATAACTTTTTTCGTCCCTGCGTTTTTATTATCAATATTTAATTGTGCAAAATATAATCCTTTCGCAAGATTTTTTGTCTTGAAAGAAATGCTATGACGACCTGCATTCATAGAGCTATTTAATAAACTACTAACCTTTCTCCCTGATGCATCATAGAGATTCAATGATACATTAGCTGTTTTGTTCAAGCTGAATTGCAGTTGTCCGATATTTCTAACGGGATTATTCAAAATAGAGAAATTAATATTTCTTTCGACATTTTTGGAGTAATCTACTATTCCTGCCGGTGTTCCGTCAAAAACAAACACACCATAATCATAATCCACACCGATAAACTGGGTAGTTCCCTTAGCTCCTGGTAATGGGGTAGCAATACCTGCAGTGCCAAGCATTTGGATATATCCGCCACTCGTATCCTTGGATGTGACAATTACATCATAGTATTTCCCATCACTTACATACAGCAAACTACCATCATTATTTAAATTACAGTAGTTGACATTTGACCTTTTTGGGATAGTATTAATCAAAGATATGGAACTTGCATCTGTAATATCCATTAATATCATTCCATTTGCTCCGTCAGCGACATAAGCAGTATTGTCTTTGACAGATATAGCATTTGAATTACCCGGTGAATTATAATCACTAAGAACCGAGATTCCTGTAGGATCCGATATATTTAATACTACAACCCCTTTGGTTCCTGCTGCTACATATGCAGTATCTCCCTTAACATATACATCTCTTGCACTAAAAAACGGTGGGGCACTATAATAACCAAGTTCGAAAATACTTGTCAGATCAGTGATATCTACAACAGATAATCCATATAATTTAGCTGCTACTACAGCTCTGTTTCCATCTATCTTGAAATTTAAAACATTTTTATTATTAAGATTAATACTATCAACAAGTGTTACATTGAAATTATCATCCATCTTGGCAATAATAAATCCCTTTGTATCACCACTTGCAGCAATTAGCGTATCATCAATGAATTGGAAATTAAGGAATGTTGACGGTAATGAATAACTTCCTAAATATATCATATCGTTAAGGTTAGATATATCCAGAACATCCATATAAGATCCGCTTCTGCAAATAAATGCCAATGTATCTTTTACCGTAACACTGTATGGTTGTGATTGTGTACTGAAGAATGATAGTGGTCCGAAATTCAAAGTGTCGGTAAGTCTGAAAACAGTCATTACTTCAAAAGTACCGTCAGATGAAATTAATATGTCACTTGAATTGTATACCTCAAGTTTCATTCTCATCGATTTTGTTGTATCCGGGCTTATATCAGGAAATTGCCACAAGTAATCGGAGAAAGGATCGACTGTATCATCGATTAATGTCATATGTTGGAAATTATCATTACTGTAATACAATTTTATATAACTTGCTGATATACTCATATCATCAAAAACAACATTTCCATATTTCCCCGAAAGGGATTTCGAACCATCCATAATATCTGCAAATCTTCCGGTATGAGCAGTATTTCCTCCGGCAGGTCTGAAATTCGTAAAATAATGATATGAATAAGTACCATCGTGATATGTGTATAATGACCAGTACGGTTCGGTAAAACTCCATGTATCATGAACTCTAACAAGTGAATCGGTCCCGTCGTTATCATAACCTACTGCAACAACGGAATGGCCAATATATGCCTGATGCGGCACCGACCAATAATTCAAAACATCGAAATGGCAAGGAAAGCCACCGTCAATTTCATCGGTAAGTCTATCCCATTGCCAACCATATGTAATGTTACCCTGAGATCCCGTAGTCGAATTCGAACCGGTATAACCATTGTAAGAAATTGCTACTGTACGCTGTCCATTATCAATATTCCCGATATAAGTACCACCGGTCGTTGTATCTGTCCCCATTGCTATGGCAAGCTCCCTCTGTACATTCGTAATATTACAGTCCATTTCATTCTCACAACAATCCCATCTGTCTACATAATAATCGGTAAGTTTAGAATATCCTCTTGGGTCCCAATAGTCAAACATCATTGCACTTGTTGTAGGTGAGCATCCGTAACTCCAGTCGAAGAAAGGTACATCGATAATATAACCCGTTGCTCTTGATTCGAAAACATTATGAAGATTATTCTTATTGTTTGCAATTTTTATCCAACCTGAGTGAGTATTTCCCATTTCAAAAGGAATTTTCTTAAACATTTTATTGAATTTCTCTTCCGAAAATACCTTTTTGAAATGCTCCTCTATATAAATATTCTTGTCTCC
>JAGLYS010000088.1 GCA_023132105.1 Caldifarciminota bacterium | reverse complement strand
ATAGAATTGCCCGTAATAATGTGAATCTTGTTATTGCAGGAAAATTTAAAGTGAATGATATATCCATATATAATGTTAGCGGAAGAAAGTTAGAAGTAAAGAATGTGACGGATAACGGGGATTATATAGCTATCGATATAAAACATTTTCATAAAGGTTTATATATAATAAGGTATAAAAATAAGTTTGAAAAATTTATAAAGATATGAAAAGAGGGGTCATCCCGTAGAGAACGACCCCTGCGTTATTACTTAAGATTATTTTCTAAAACTTTTGCCAGTCTCATTATTCCGGTATCTATCTGTTCAAGAGTTGGGTAAGAAAAATTCAACCTTAATGAGTTGTATTGAGGATTTTCCCCATAAAATGCAGATCCTGTTACATAAGCGACATTTTGCTTAATCGCTTCATAAAATATATCTTCGGTATTTACACTATCAGGACATGTAACCCAAAGGAACAAACCACCATCAGGTTTTGTCCATTTTAGACCTTGTCCCTTCGGCATATATTCATCAAGTTTATTAAGCATTAATTCGTTTTTTGCTTTATAATTAATTATAGTTGAAGAGATATTATCATAGAGTTTACCTCTTCGTAAGTATTCTGCAACAATTGCCTGATTAAACGGTGGAGTACATAGATCCATTGCCTGTTTTGCTACAACAAACTTATCTACTATTTCAGCAGGCCCTACTACCCAACCGAGTCTCATACCGGGGAAAAGTATCTTCGAAAAGGTATACAGTGAAATAACTCTTTTTTCTTTGTCCATAGATTGTAACGAAGGGATTGTTTCTCCTCTATACCTTATTGCTCTATAAGGGCTGTCTTCGATGATAAGAAGATTGTTTTTTGAGGCAATTTCCAGTAGTTTTTTTCTTCTTTCAAAGGACATCGTATATCCGCCTGGATTCTGAAAATCGGGGATTACATAAATAAATTTGGGTTTTGTACCAACTTTATCTAATTCTATAAGTTTTTCCGAAAGGATATCCATAAGCATACCTTCATCATCCATCTCAATGCCAACCATCTTGGATTTATAACTATTAAAGGCACTGATGGCACCAACATATGTAGGCCTTTCAACAATAACAACATCACCCGGATCAATAAAGATTTTCCCAACGATATCAAGTGCTTGTTGTGATGCTGTTGTAACAATAACATTGTCCAAATCGGCTTTTACACCATCAGTAGCTAAAAACTTGATCAATTCCTCTCTTAAAGGTATATATCCTTCCGTCGCTCCGTATTGCAAAGCTGTTTTCCCATTATCCATTAATATCTCATTGGTTATTTCAGCAATTTCATTTATTGGAAATGTGTCGGGGTCTGGCAATCCACCTGCAAATGAGATGATCTCTTTTTTCCTTGTAAGTTTTAACAATTCACGAATTACACTGCGTTTCATATTTTTAATATTGCTTGAGAGAATACTATTTAGGTCTATAGCCATAATACCTCCTATAAAATTATTTGATTTATTATAACATAAATTTGTATTTATACAAGAGAATTTATTTGTGTGCTATATACACTATTTCGTGTAATCCGTTTCCTGTTTTATTCCTTGAAATAATTTTAATAATATAGTATATAAGATAGTTATGATTACAATATTGTTTATAATCGGATTATTTGTATTAGGTTTTATTGCTCTTGTTCTTATCTATAATAAAAAAACAAATAATTTATCTTCAAAACATCATAAAGAACAAATTAAGGAGATTGAGGAATCATTCAAAAGAGGGGAAATATCTAAAGATGATTACATCGATTTAATAGAAAAATTGTAGAGTTGACTTTAATTGTTTTGACTAAGATAAACTGCTAATAGAAAAAGGAGTATTATGAAATCAGGAAAAGAGCTAAGGAATTTGTTTTTAGATTATTTTAAAGATAAAAATCATACAATTGTTAAAAGTTCTCCTTTAATCCCGGAGGATCCTACTCTACTTTTTACAGTAGCCGGTATGGTGCAATTTAAACAGTATTTCTCAGGAATCAATGAGCCACCATATAAAAGAGTTACATCATGCCAGAAATGTCTTAGGGTTGGTGGAAAAGCAAGTGATCTGGAAAATGTTGGAAAAACAATAAGGCATCATACCTTTTTCGAAATGCTTGGAAATTTCTCATTTAAAGATTATTTCAAAGAGGATGCAATTAAATGGGCATGGGAGTTTTTAACCGAAATAATTATGATAGATAGGAAAAAAATTCAGGTGAGTGTCCACAAATCGGATGTAGACGCTTATAATATATGGAAGGATCAAGTGGGTTTATCTGCTGATATAATACATCGATTAGGAGATAAAGATAATTTCTGGGGTCCTGCCGGAGGGCAAGGGGCATGTGGACCATCATCTGAAATATTCTATGATCTTGGACCGAAATTCGACAATATGCCCGGGAATTGTAGTGTGTTAACGGGATGCAACAGATATGTTGAGGTGTGGAATCTTGTTTTTCCGGAATTTGACCAATCGATTAACGGGAGAAGAAAACCATTAAAAAACAGTGGAATAGATACAGGAATGGGACTGGAAAGACTTGCAATGATTGTTCAGGGGAAGAAATCGAATTATGAAACGGATCTTTTTTATCCGATAATCGAAGAAATACAAAATATAACAGGTAGGGAATATAGAGAAAATCTTATAGAGATGCGAATTATTACAGATCATATAAGAGCACTTGTATCAGCAATATCGGAGAGTATTTATCCGTCAAATGATGGAAGAGGCTATGTTTTGAGAAGACTGCTGAGAAGAGCTGTAAGGCAATTGAATAAACTCGGATGGGAAGAACCTATTCTATATAAATTGGTGTCTCCGGTGGTCGATATTCTGGGAGATATATATCCGGAGATTAAAGAAAGATACAATCAGACCTCTATTGTAATAAAGTCCGAAGAGGAGAAATTTTTCAGAAGTCTTAAGAGAGGATTATTTTACTATGAAGATATGAAAAAGAGTGTTTTGGATAAAAAGAAAAAAGTTCTTGATGGTAAATCACTCTTTATACTTTATGATACTTATGGATTTCCTATGGATTTACTAAAGGTTATTGTTGAAGATGACGGATTGGTTCTTGATGAAGCAGGATTTGAGAAAGAATTGATTAAAGCAAAAGAGAAAGCCAAAGCATCATCCAAATTCAAGGATGAAGGGAAATATCAATGGGTATATTTCAAAAAAGGGAAATCAAAATTTACGGGATATGGTACTTTGGAAGGGATGACAAAAATTTATGCCTATAGGATTAGAGGAAAGGAGATTGATATAGTTCTTGCCGAAACCCCATTTTATGCGGAATCCGGTGGTCAGGTTGGAGATAGTGGTAGAATATCGGGTAGCGACTGGTATATAGATGTTCGAGACACACAGAAAAGTCCAATGGGCTTTGTTCATATTGGAAAATTATCCGGAGAGCTGAAAAACGAATCGGTTTATTCGAAAGTAGACACAAAAAAGAGGTTTGATATTGCAAGAAATCACACTGCTACACATTTATTACATTCAACACTTAGAAAGGTTCTTGGAGATCATATTAATCAAGAAGGATCTTTTGTATCCGATAATAAGACAAGATTCGATTTCTCACATCCGCTTTCACTATCAAAGCAAGAAATATATGAAGTAGAAAGGATGATAAATAAAAAGATATTGGAAAATATTCCGATTTCTATAGATGAATTGCCAATTGATGAGGCAAAGAAGACAGGTGCTATATCATTATTCGGAGAAAAATACGGGGAAACTGTCAGAATCGTAAGTATAGGAGATTTCTCAAAGGAGTTCTGTGGAGGAACACATCTTAAAAATACAGGAGAAATAGGTTTGTTTAGAATAATAAATGAATCTGCTGTTGCTTCGGGAATAAGAAGGGTTGAATGTATCACAGGATTTCATGCTTATGAGAAAGCCCTTAAGGATGAAGAAACAATCGAATCCATTTCGGATATTTTATCCTCTCCGAAAGATAAAATTGAAGATAGTATTGTTAAACTGTTAAATGAGAATATCAATTTAAAGAATTTGAGTCAGCAATTCGAAGATAAAATATTAAAATTCAAATTACCCGATGTTTTAAACAATAAGGGGATGTATGATAAAATTACTATTATTCCATATATACTTGATTTTGGAGATAAGGAGACTGCAAAGAAATTGATGGATATATTGAAGGAGATGTTTAAAAACCGGTATATAATTTTAATAGGGAATGTAATTTCAGGGAATCCCTATATTGTAATCAGGGTTTCCAATGATGTGAAAAACAGGATAAATGCTAAAAAGCTTGCAAAATATGTATCAGGATTCATCAAAGGTGGAGGAGGGGGAAGTGATGAGATGGCGGAATGTGGAGGGAGATATGTCGAGGGAATGAAAGAAGCTTTTGATAATTTATTTAATTATATAATGACTGATATTCGACATAAACAATAGAATGAATATTACGACTAAAGTGAACAGGTAATTTAAGAGAATATATCGGTGAAAAGCATTAAATTAAATTCTTTATCTAAAATCAATCTCTATCTTGAAATCGGAGAGAAAAGAGAAGACAATTATCATAATATAAGAACAATTATGGCAAAAACGGATTTTGGGGATATAATTATTGTTAAATATAAGGAAAATAAAGCATTTAAGGTTAATATTCGATGTAATGAAATTGAAATACCTTTGAATTCAAGAAATACGGTTTACAAAATGTTAAATAACCTTAATGATATTAAACCTCTAAATTATGAGTTTGATATACTTCTTAAAAAGAATGTTCCCGTTCAGGCAGGACTTGGAGGAGCAAGTGGAGATGGTGCTGCAATTGGACAATGGATATTAAGTAAATCCGAATTTGGTTATAGCAGAGACGAAATACTAAAATCTGCGATTAGAACAGGTGCGGATGTTCCATTCTTTTTTGAAAAAGGCATAGTGGAGATGGGAGGGATTGGTGAGAAAATCATCAAGCGATATTGTTTATTTGATATGCACTTTATAATCGTTAAAGTCAGGAACATAAATATTGCAACTGATTGGGCATATAAAAATTACAAAAAGCACTTGACAAATTATAATGCTCGTATTAATATTATGAGGAATAGTTTGGTTAATAAGGATATAAATGGAGTTGCAGCAGCATTGATGAATGATTTCGAACCACTTGTTATAGAAAAGTATGGGGAGTTGAAATCCATAAAAAGTAAATTATTGAATAATGGAGTATTAGGTGCTTCATTAACAGGAAGCGGTTCCGCTATATTCGGGATTGCTAAGAATTACAATGAAGCAATAAAAATAAAAGAGAGTTTAATGTTTCAAGATACAGATGTTGTTGTCTGTAGAGCAGTTCTCTAATAACTAACTACAAAAGGAGATATTATGGAGATCACAGAAATTAGAATCACACTTCGTAGCGAACCAAAGCTCAAAGCATTTGCTAATGTCACATTTGACAACAGTTTTGTCGTAAGAGGGCTTAAAATTATCGAAGGTAGCAATGGTTTATTTATTTCGATGCCTTCGAGAAAAGCAAAAGACGGTACATATCGTGACATTGCTCATCCTATTAACAATGAGATGAGAAAGAAAATAGAGGAAGCTGTAATAAGTGAATATAAGAAAAAATTTAAAGAAGAGGGCCCTGGGACATCCGAAGATACAGAGGATATAGAAGAAACAACTGAGGATATTAATGATGAGACTATCGAAGAATCTGTTGATGAAGCAGAGGAACAAGAATAGTAATTTAATCTAAAAAAAGGGAGCTA
>JAGLYS010000087.1 GCA_023132105.1 Caldifarciminota bacterium | reverse complement strand
GGTTCGATTCCTTGTGGGCGTACCAGATTGGGGGCGATACGGCTTCGACGGGGGTAGTGAAGCTGGAACTGCGTGCCGAGGTCCCAGTGGCTCGTAAAACAATTGGGAAACAAATCTAATTGCAAACGATTATTCGTATGCAATGGCTGCCTAATTAAGGTAGCCCGTTCTCACCGGTTTCGCCTGTTGGACCGGATGAGGGCGCCGACTAAGGCAGGCTGGTCTTTCAACCTCGCTCAGGGTTGAATGACGAGATCTTGATGAGCTGGCTTGCCCCGGATCCTGCCTTTCGGAGCCGGAGCGAGCGAGATCCAAAAGAAAGGCTATGCACGTAGAGGTTCCTGCAAAGTTATCTTCGGACACGGGTTCGACTCCCGTCACCTCCACCAATACCAACAATAAAGGGGGCAGGGTTCAATTTAAAATCGTAATTTGCAATTCATGTTTTATTGTAAATTTTAATTTATATTCATAAATATCCGTTCAATCATCTGCCTCTATATTGACATAAAAGCTTTTAATATGTATTATAGTAATAAATATTGTTATATTTAGCTCTAATAAAGGAGGAAATATTGAAACTTACACCTCTTGATATTAAAAAGCAAGAGTTCAGAAAGGAACTTAGAGGATATGATAAAACCGAGGTTAATAATTTTTTATCTTTGATTGCTGAAGAAATGGAATCTTTAGCAAGAGAAAATGCAGATCTTCTTGAAAAATTGAGTACTCAGCATATAAAACTCGACGAATATAAAAACTTGGAAAAGAGTCTTCAAGATACATTGATAATGGCACAAAAAACAACCGAAGAGGTAAGAAAGAATGCTATTAGGGAATCAGATCTTAGGGTAAAGAAAAGCAAGGTTGAGGCCCAGAAAATTCTACAGGAATCTATAATGGAAAAAGAAAATATCGAGACTGAAATCCAACGGTTAAGCAGACAAAGGGAAATGTTTATAGTTCAGTACAGATCGGTTTTACAAGCTCAACTCGACCAACTTAATGATATTTTAAAACAGGCAAAAAACAAGGAAAATATAAAGGCAGAAAATATTGAAGCAATATCTATTTTTAAGCATGAGGTAACTGATGACAAAACAGAGAAGGGAGAAGAAATGGAAGCAGGTAAGAAAGGAGACAGGAAAGAGCAAGAGGAGCTTTTTAATAATAAGAATGAAAACATAGATCTATTTACTGTTGAAAAAAAGGATAAGCAGATTAGAGAAGAAGAGGACGATGACCTCGAATTATAGGATTATACAAAGTACTACCGATTTTTTAAAAGAAAATGGTATAACTTCTCCTGAGATTTTAGTAATACTTGGTAGCGGGCAAAATAATTGTTTTAGAAATTTCAATCTAATTAAGAGCTTAAAATACTCCGACATTCCCCATTTTCCCACATCTACTGTAAAAGGACACAAGGGAGAATTACAATACGGTAGTATTGAGAACAAAAATGTACTCATAATGAATGGGAGATTTCATCTATATGAAGGGTATAGTGCAAAAGATATTGCAATTCCAATTCAAATATCAAAGCTTTTAGGTGTAAAAATACTTATAGTTACAAATGCAGCAGGTGGAATAAATAGATATTTTAAAACTGGTGATATTATTATAATTAACGACCATATAAATCTTACCGGACAAAATCCGTTAATCGGACCCAATATAGAGGATATAGGAGAAAGATTCACTGTAATGAATAATTTATATACAATTGAGTATAGAAATAAATTAGTCAACATTGCAGCATCATTAGGTATCAAAGTAATGCAAGGTGTTTATGCTGGTCTTTTAGGGCCAAACCTTGAAACTGGTGCCGAACTTACAATGCTTAAAACTATTGGAGCGGATTTAGTGGGTATGTCCACTGTTGCTGAAGTTGTTGCGGCAAAACATGCAAATATGGAAATAGTCGGATTATCAATAGTTACGAATTCCGAATTCCCCGGAAAGGCATCTGATACGAGCCATGATAAGGTAATTGATGTAGCATCCAAAGCTGTACCCAATCTTATGAAATTAATTGAGGAATTCATTAAAAGTATATGAATAAAATATTGGCAATTTTACTCGTTATTGTTCTGTGCAACGCATGCAATAAAAAAAGCAATAAAACTACGGATAGAATGAAAGCATTTGAAAACCAAATTACTATATCTAATATTTCCAGGGATTCCATATTAAAGTTCTCGAAAAATTTAGTAAAGGATTATAATAAATCAAATAATATTGAAAGAATTACAGAAATTTATACTATGCTTTTACAAAATATCGACATTAAAGATTCCTCTAATTTACTTGATACAATCTATGATTTTGGTAATAAACTGGAAAGAATGAAATATGATTCTTTGGCTATCCAGATATACTGCAAACTTCTAAATGAGAATCACAATTATAAAATGAATAAGAAGTATAAGTATATTTTGGAATATTTAAAGAGTAACGATAGAAAATTATATGCTACAAAAATAATAAAGGAAATATTACCTTCTATAAATAAGAGATCCATTAAGGTTTATCTTTATTTGAATTTGATCGATATATATATGGATATGAATTTACTGGAATTGGCAAGTGAATATTGTATTAAATCTATCACTGATATAGGTAGCAATCCCGATATTCTTTTCAGATATGGTGAAATTTCATATAAACAGGCACAAACAGCATTTAGTGAAAAGAAATATTCATTATCGTTATTTTACATAAACAAAACTATAACGGCAGGACTGCCGGAATCCATAATTGATGATTCCTATCTCTTAAAAGGGAAAATATATTTTCAACAAAATTTGTATAAACAGGCAAAAACAGCATTTAATAAAGTAATTGAGTTGCACCCCTATCTTCAAGGAAATGTTGTTATAGAGACACGGAACTATTTAAATCAAATCGAGGACAAGGAGCTATAATGAGAAAATTATCACTTATCACATTAATAATAGTATTGCTATTAACCGGATGTACGCATAAAAAACCAATAAATAATTTAAGTGCGGATGAATTCTATGAGAAGGCAATGATTGATTTCCAAAATGACAGATATAATAAAGCAATTACTAATTTTAAAAATGTTATTTTCCAATATCCGGGTAGCGATAAGATGGAATCTGCTCAATATTATATCGGAGAATCATATTTTAGTATGAAAAAATATGCAGATGCTATAAATGAATACAGTTTTCTGATTAACAGTTTTATGGGAAGCAGTTACTATGAAGACGCAAAATATAAAACAGCTCTTTGCTATTATCATTTATCAATAAAAAGTATTTTGGACCAAACAGATACCAAAAAGGCTGAAGAACTTTTAAAAGAATTTATTGAACAATATCCCGGTTCAAAATATAGAGAAGAAGCTGAAGAGATGATAAAATGCTGTCATATTAAGTATATTAAGAAAACTCTTGATTCCGGAAAATTATATTATAAAATAGGGAAATACAATGCAGCTATTATGTATTATGAAAAAGCTCTTGCAATGGAAGATTCGGATTATATGATAGAACCAATATATGAGCATTTTGTACTTGTTTATAAAAAAATAAAAAACAAAGAGAAATTATCTCGATATAGAGAAGAATTAGACAAATTAAGAATGAATAAACCATTAGACAAATAGTATATAAATGGAAAAAATAGGCATATTAGGAGGAACATTCGATCCAATCCATATCGGACATTTGATTATTGCCAATGATATAATTGAATTTTTACGATTGGATCGGATTTTTTTTATCCCGACACTTGTTTCTCCCTTTAAAACAAAACGAAAGCATACCGATTATAATATAAGAATTAAGATGGTACAATCCGCTATCAAGCCGTTTAAATATTTCACTGCACTTGACACAGAAAAGAATCTGCCAATACCCTCTTTTTCAATCAATACAATAAATAAACTTCGTGAATTGTATTATAAGTCTGAATTTTATATGATAATAGGCCTCGATCAAGCAAAGGAATTCAACAGATGGAAAGATTATAAGGATATATTAAAACTTGTTAAAGTTTTGGTAATAATAAGGGACACAGACAATTTTAATGATGATAGATTTATTATATATAGAGGTAGAAGACTCGATATATCTTCATCAGAAATACGAAAACGCATTGCAGAGAATAGAAACTATAATATTTTTGTTACTCCGGATGTATACAAGATAATAGAGGATGAAAAACTCTACCGAAAAAATACTTCTTATTGACGGAACAGCACTTCTGTACCGTTCTTTTTATGCTTTCTTTAATAAACCTTTGAGAAATTCAAAAAGGAAAAATATAGGTGCGATATTCGGTGTTCTTAAAACACTGAAATATATTGAGAGAATTTATAACAGTAAATATATAGCATTTTGTTTTGATGCTCCGGGTAAAACAGAACGGGCAAAACTATATCCCCTATATAAAGCGAATAGACCTAAAATACCTGATGAATTGAAGGAGCAAATCCCTGATTTAATTACGATATTGAATCTCTTGGGGATCAAATTTATTGAAATCGAGGGATATGAAGCTGATGACATAATTGCATCTATGGTAAAAAGGTATGACAGAAATTCCATTATTATATCTTTTGATAAGGATTTTGCACAGTTGGTAAATGAAAGGGTTAAAATGGCAAATCCCTCAAACATCGGCAAATTATTAGGGAATGAAGAGATAAGAGAAAAATACGGTGTATTTCCAAACCAAATTATCGATTATTTATCACTCATTGGTGATAATTCGGATAACATTCCAGGAATACCCGGCATAGGACCAAAAACTGCGTCTAAATTACTTAATGAATTTGGAAGTGTTGATAATATCTATATAAATATTGACAAGATTAAAGAGAAAAAACTTAAAACTAATCTTATGGAATATAAAGATCAATTACTTAAAGCGAGGAATTTAATTAAACTATATAGTGACCTCAATGTGGGTGACATTGAATTTATAAAAAGGAAAAATATACAGAAAGAAGCATTTCTCAAGAAGATGAATGATCTCGAATTATACTCGATTATAAATGATTTTATTCAATCTTCTCAAGTGGAAATGGAATTATTTAAGAAATCAGATAAAAATTCAGATACTATTGTTGAAAAGACATTTGATTCTTCCATATTGTCATCACAAACATTAGGTATTGTTATGATTGACTCCTATGTGGGTATTAATAATGGAAATGAATCAAAAATATTTAAGGATACCGATACTGATATTATCTTTGGTAATATTAATGGGAAACAGATTATCTCAAATAATATTAAGGAAATATATAAAGTTTTATTAAAAAATAGAGATAGAATTTCCAAGGGTGATGATATTTCGATTGCATCGTCACTTCTTTTCGGGAGTAGTAAACAGGTTAATTTATTGAATATAATAAGATCATTCACAGATATTACAGATTTACCTGATAAAACATGTGTATCGATTATTATAAAAATTGCAACAGAACAAATATTTACTATTTACAAAAATTTAAACAGAGAATTATCAAATCATAATCTTAAAGCCCTTTATTCCGACCTTGAACTACCTATTGCTGAAGTACTTGCATATATGGAAGAAAAAGGCATTCTTATAGATAGGAATGAATTGAATGTCATAAAAAGTGAAATTGATTGTGAAATCAAAACTGTAATTTCACAGTGTAAAAAATATTCAGGTGATATCAACTTGAATTCTCCTAAACAGATAATGGAAGTTCTTTTTAATAAAATTCAACTTCCTGTGGTTAAAAAGACAAAAACAGGTTTTTCAACTAACAATGAAACACTTGTAAAACTTTCAAGATTCCACCCATTTCCCTCTTTACTTATTAAATATAGAGAATATTCTAAATTCAAAACATCATATTTAGATACTTTTCCATCATTTATTGCAACGGATGGAAGGATCCATACGAACTATAATCAAGTAAATGTAGATACGGGCAGACTCTCTTCAAATAATCCCAATTTGCAAAATATACCTGCACGATCCGAAGAAGGTAGGAAATTGAAGAAGATTTTCATAGCACAAAAAGGATTCAAACTCGTATCATTTGACTATTCTCAAGTTGAATTACGAATACTTGCTCATTACTCAAAAGATTTTAATTTGATTAAAGCATTTAATGAGGGGATCGATATTCATACGAATACTGCATCATTATTATTTCAAATAGAACCCGAACTTGTATCTAATGAAATGAGGAGAAAGGCAAAGGTTATAAATTTTGGTATTATATATGGTATGAGTCCATACGGACTTGCAAAGGAATTGAATATCCAGCAAAGGGAAGCATATAGATTTATAGAGAAATACTTTCATAATTTCAAGGGTGTTAAAGATTGGATTTTCGAAATAATCGAATATGCAAAGAACAAAGGGTATGTGAAAACATTGGGAGGAAGAATAAGGCATATATATGGTATAAATAGTAAAAACAGAAATGAATTCGAGTTCGCCAAAAGAGTTGCGGTTAACACACCCATACAAGGTTCAGCTGCGGAATTGATAAAGAAAGTTATGATTGAACTTTTTAATAAATATCATAAACGAGCTGATATAAATATGCTTCTTCAAATACATGACGAACTAATATTTGAAATAGATGAAAATAATATGCGAGAGATAGAAAATATAGAAAATGTTATGAAGAATACAATGGAACTTGAAATCCCTCTTGAAGTAGTTATTGGTACAGGAAATTCGTGGTATGAGGCTTCGAAATGAAAATAGGGATTAGAGGACCGATTGGTTCTGGAAAGTCTACTGTTACTGAATTACTCTCTAAAATATTGGATTTGACAATAATAGATGCTGATGAGATTGCTCATATGATTTTATATCATTCTACGGTTGAAGAGGATTTAATCAAAGCCTTCGGAAAGAGCATATTAAAAGGAAAAGAAATAAGCAGGAAGAAACTTGGAGAAATAGTCTTCCGGGACAAGGAGAAATTAGAAGAATTAAACAATATTTTTAGTCCAATACTAAAAACAGAAATTATTGCCAGAATTAAACAATATGAAAATATAATTCTTGATATGGCGATATTAAAACAGTACGCGCTAAATATATATCTTGATATAGTGATATTTGTAGATGCAGATGAAAAGATTCGTGTAAAAAGATTACTCAAAAGAGGTTTTGAATTGGCTGATATAAAAAATAAAATTGCAATGCAAAATCTTGCACCTTCACCGGGTGAAATTCTTTTTGTAAACAATTTTAATAATCTAAAATCTCTTGAATTGGAATTGGATAATATTATAAATACTATATCTTAAAATTTATATCCTATAATCTTTCTGAGAAGATCTTTTCTTGTGATTTTATCTTCGTCTGTCTCAACACCCTTTACGGACATTCCATCAACAATACCAAGCACTCCTCTTCCTAAATCCGTTTCTGCCAAAATCACATCAATATCATTTGCTGTAGCTGCAAATATCGTGCATACTTCCTGAAGATTCTTAATCTGTGTAAGGATATTTATAGGATATATATCCTTCAAAAAAATGAGGAATGAATGTCCCGCTTTGATCTCATTTAAGTTGAATATTGAAAGATCAGTACATTCTTTATCTGTTCCCTCATACCTTATTAAATACGGTGGGGAGGCTTCTGAGAAAGCAATCCCGAATTTCCCTTTAGGACACACCGTAATTATTGTCTCATATAAATCTTCTATTGACTTTATAAAATGAGACTGTCCAAAGATAAGATTATATTTATTAGGGTTTTTAATTCTATATCTTAGTAACTTTATCTCTTCCATTAATCGAATCTATGCTATTCAAATATCTCGGGTGGTGTCCCGGCTAATGATTCGAGATTAACTGTCATCATCATTCCAACACCCGGTTCATTAAAATCAATATTCGAATCTTTTAAAATTATAATTAATTCCTCTATAACATTAGGGTCGTCGGTCACTCCAATGATAACTTTTCTATATTGCTTAGCACTTTCAAGGCCAAATCTAAATCCAGCAAATATAGGTATACCCTCAGCAAGAAACTTTCCTAACCCTTCACTGTCTATCATAGTTGCATCTGTAATACCTACCTCTATAAGAGCAGATGAGATATCTTCTTCGTATTCTTCCTTATTAAGAATAGTAATGAGAAGATAATTATTTTCCATGTATTACCCTTCCGTCTTTGGTTTGAATATTACCCTGGATTGGGCATTGATTGTCAAATTCCTTTATTATGTCAAGAATTCCCAAAGCACTGTCTGTATTCATAATTTTATCCTTGATTTCCTCATGTCTTAAGAATCTTGCAATTCTTGCAATTGTCTGAAGATATTGTTTGTTAGCATCAAGTGGAGCTGCAATCATAAATAATATATGTACGGGTTTACCATCAAGTGATTTGAAATCGATTCCCTCTTTTGACCTGGCAAACAGAATGGACATATCTCTAACATCTTCGCACCTTCCATGTGGAATTGCTATTCCCTTCCCTATTGCTGTCGTTTCGATTTCTTCTCTTTTGATAATTGCATTGAGAAAATTATCCCGATTTATCAATTTACCTGCACTATCAATCTTATTAACAAGTTCTTTAATAACAGCATTTTTTTCCTTCGCTTCTATCTCTAAAAGCACGAGTTTTTCAGACATAAACGATAATAGCATATAATCCTCCTTACATTTTTTGGTATTATAACATCACTTATTTTTACTGTCAACAAATATTATTCAAATATTATAAAAATCTTTTATTCGATCAGGATAATTCTTCTTGTATCGGCAATTTTACCATTAATAGATGCAGAATACAAATAGATACCTCTCTTCATTCTCTCTCCATTAATATCTCTTCCATCCCAATTTATTAAATATGTCCCTCGTTTTAAGCTCTCTTTAACTAATGTCTTAATATGCCTGCCGGTAATCGAGTAAATGCAAATTTCAACATTAATTTCATCACTAATTTCAAATCCTATAGAAATATTTTTATTGAAAGGATTTGGAGATATCTTATTTAATCTAAATTTATTATATGTCTTGCTGTATTCTTTGATCCCCCATTCTTCCGGGAAGTATGCTCTTGTAACAAGAGATGTATCTATGACAAAGGGGTTCGGACAATTATCTTGATATCCGGCAATTGCCCATGTCCGTGTAATCTCATCAGCATCAGGGGAGTCAGACCTATGCCACTGTTTCAGATCCTCTCTTTGCCCCATATAGAAAGAAGAGTCCCCTCCTGTGGCATTAAAATATTCAGACTTATACATAGTATAAAAATAGAACATTCCTCTTGCTATATTACCTTTAACGATTTCCCTCGGTTCGAAGTATCCTATACTTGAATTAACTACATTCAATTCAGAGTATTCATCAATATTAGATGTGGGTATCGAATAAACAGTGTCTCTTAATCTAAACCACATATCCGTTTCACTGTCTATTATATCATTGAACGGATAATTCCCTCTCGCTGAATTTACATTTATATCACTTGCATAGAGATGATGAAGATCCGATTCTGCAAGTCCAGAACTTGCTCCTAAGCTCTTTGGCCATGTATGTTCACAGTTTCCACCATGACTGTATACCCATGGTCTTGGATCCTCTCCCGGCTTCATCCATATTTTATAACCTACATATATAAACTCCAAACTGTCATTATGATTATCGATAACACCGTAAAGCGTATCTCTACCCGCATTATATCCAAGTGTATATGATGGCTTATAGTGTGCTATCAGAGAATCTATTAGGGAATCTCCCAAACAATCGGGAAACAGCATATCTGCTATTATATGTATACTTATTAGATTTAATATAAAAATAAAAATAAAAATTTTCATTTTACTCATATTTTAATAATAGATTTAATATAGAAAAATGTCAACTGTAAAAGGAGGTATTGGGTAGATAGGTATGGACATATGTCAGTTGTGAGTAGCAAGCATCAAGTTCGTAAATCGTTAACCGTAAATCGTAAATTGCAAATTCG
>JAGLYS010000086.1 GCA_023132105.1 Caldifarciminota bacterium | reverse complement strand
GTGTCCGAATTCAAAACAAGTATGGGGTTTTCAAGCGGAATATTATCACGGGAAGGGATATTTCCGAATGTAAGACTATATGAACAATACGCAAGTCCTGAAAGGGAATCGCTAAACTCACAATTAATTACTAAGCTGTTATAATGTGTATTGTACCCAACACCCTCTTCTATAACCGATATTAAAGGTGGTGAATTATCTATTGTAATTTTTACGGAATCTTTACCGCTAAACCCGTATAAATCGGTAATTTCAGCTATTAACCATATATTACTACCATCGGAGTATTCCCTCGTATCCAATATAAACCCATCACCTGAATGATTTTCCTCTCCAATATAATATTCGAAAGCTTGTGAAGGATATTTGATATACCACTTAACGGGAGGTGGCACATCAAGGGGGAATGTCAGTAGGGTGACATCCCCCTTGAATATGCCACTAAGGGGATGAGAAATAGAGAGATCGTAATCGAAATAAATATGCCAGTTCGCATTATCCGAATAGACTAAGTAGTCATCCTTATCTTTTATGATTATTTTTGCATTATATTCACCACTACTTACGGGAACATTATCTATATATCCATCCCATATAATGTCCATATTCCCGTTATTATCAGGGCTATACTGTTTATTGAATATTTCATTCCCGTATTGATCCGATAATGTATAATATATATTCATATCCTTTTTACAATGAATACTTATTGTGTCTGTTTTAAGACGAGTAATATAAAGAGAGTCCTTGTTTACATTGAGACTATAGCCACCCTCTAAATAGAATGTCTTTACTTCGCTATTCCTTATTGTATCATTCTCGCCTCTGGATGTATCGATATGGTTGCCATACACAAATACTTTACTATACTCATCGGGAACACTATCAATAATAAACAGAGAATCATTATCCCTGAAATTTCCGATTGGTATATCATAACTGGTTATAGTGAAAGTGCCCCTTCCGCTGGAATCGTCTTTTATATCATATATATTTAATTTCTCAAGCAAATTAATCGAGCCGGTAGAATCTCTATTTTGTACTACGAATGTAATCGTTATCGTATCGGGGATTATAACTCCCGTATCCACGGAAACACTTTTTAGAAGAATGGCAATTTTATTATCCGGTAATGATTTAACTTTTTTAATATCGAATCCGAGTTCAACCGTTTCAGAATCCTTTAAAGGTGCATAATAATTATGCTCTCCGTCCTTTGGAAATTCCTCGGGTCTTGATGTAAGTGTCCACATAATATTACCATCATTATCATAATTAGATTCCATAACAGAAGCGTTTACCCTTCTAATCTCACCGTTATTGCCGATTGAGAATAAAGATATGTTATCTACATCGATATTTTGGTTGCTTATCTCCCTATCCGTAAAATGATATAAAAGTGTCGGGCAATGTCCCGCATCCGCAAAAACCTTTCCCATAGGATACATCTTTACTACAGGTCCCGTATTTCCACCCAGATATGGTGAAGATTCTCCAATATTGTCTGTATCAAATCCTATCGGGACAACCTTCGAAAGCGTATCTACTGCGAATACTTCCCCGGGGAAATCGAGTGTAGCTCTCTTGTACGGACTTGATGCAGTTCCGCCGTTATTGGTATCTATAATATTACCTATATGAAAATCCTTATATTTTATACTGTCAATTGCATTCGTATCTCCCTGAAATACAAGTAATCTGACATTCCCATATACGCTTGCGATATCCCAGTAACCAAGAATCGAATCTTCATCCCCCATTGGCTGGTATAATATACTATCAACCGGATGTATTGTGCTATCCTGAATATAGTATAATTTATATTTGGTTTTAATCGGATTGTTTGTTTTTAATATAACATAATCCTCCGGCATTTTTTCGGTCCAGTAAATTTCAGGTTGAAAATAGCAATCTCCTCCGTGACCAACATTTGTATCCGTGTGATAATTGCCAAGCATATCATTAAGAAATAAATCCCTGTGTATTTCTCCGTTAGGATAATAGATATTCACATCCCATTTTGTATATTTAATATAATTATTGCTTGCATTATCGGATGTGAAGAGTTTGTAATATGATGAATCGGGATTGAATTTTAGGTCTATTCCATTCCCCGATGGTATTACAAAGAAATTCATACCGAGAAGCGGCACTATCGTATCACTTACCTCACCGAAAATAATACTGGAATCTTTCATTAAAACAACATTATTATTTATTATTTCTCCTGTAACATTACATTCAAAATCATCCAAATCTCCGAATCCAATAATACTATCCAAGGCTGTATTTATTTCTTCACTATAATTGAAATTGATATACATTTCTTTGCTGTATTCCCAATCGTCACTTGAGTATATTTGTATGGAATCTATATTTTGATCACCTATATATATTGAGTCCGAATCACTTTCTAAGTACAAACTATTACTATAATATGCACCATGACCATCTCCTCTAAGTGTATCATTAAGATTACCATTTCCATGAATACGAACATTCTTAATAAATTTATATTCTGTATTCGGTTCGATAACATTATTTAAAAATGTATCCTGATAATAATTACGA
>JAGLYS010000085.1 GCA_023132105.1 Caldifarciminota bacterium | reverse complement strand
GAACAGATTCTTCGGATACAACACCGGTAAATTTAGCAATAAATGCAATTACAACCATATTTAATGGTAATGTAGAGCTCAATTTCTCTTTAACCGTCTCGAAAAAGGGAATAGATATATGATCTTTAGTAACATTGTGAACATAAAAAGGATCGATGATTATTTTTCCATCACCCTTAACCGTACAGACATATTTATCATATGCATCCTGACTTAATGCTATAAAAAGATCCGGATTCAAAACAGTCGGATAGTTTATCTCACTATCTGAAATAACAATATCCCCCTTAATTGTTCCACCTCTTACCTGCGCACCATATGTTTGATATTGTGTTACGATTTTCCCATCCATAATAGCCGCTTGTGCAAGAATTTTAGAAGCGAGAATTAAACCCTGTCCGCCAAATCCGCATAATCTGATTTCAGTTCTCATCGATTACTCCTTATTCATTGCTTTCTTTATAATTTCATCAGTATATAATTCGGTATATTCTCTACTGCTGTCATTATTTACAAATTCACCGATAATAATACGGTTACCAATTTCCTCATCTGTCATACTTTCTGCTTTTGACCTTGGAATAGTATTATCTTTAATCATTAACAAATTACCTTCGGGTGATTTCATCTTATTCAATCTCCCATATTGTGTTGGACAGGTTGTAAGAACATCGATAAATGAGAACCCTTTGTGAGTAAAGCCATTACAAATACATTTTTCAAGTAATGCTATATGATATGCGGTTGCTCTTGCTACATAAGTTGCACCTGCACCTTTTACGAGTTTTGCAAGATCAAAATTCGGTTCAATATTACCATATGGAGCTGTACTTGCTTTGGCTTTTTGTGGTGTAGTAGGTGAATATTGTCCGCCTGTCATCCCATAGATTTTATTGTTAAAAACAATTGCAGTTAAATCGATATTTCTTCTCGCTGCATGTATAAGATGATTGCCCCCGATTGCCGAAGCATCTCCGTCTCCCATTATGATTACTATATGCAGATTAGGTTTTGCCATTTTTATACCTGTTGCAAAAGCTAATGCTCTACCATGAGTTGTATGTAATGTGTTTGCATCTATATATCCTGGCGTTCTCCCTGAACAACCAATTCCGGAAACAACAACTATATCATCTTTTTCCCATCCTATCTTATCAAAAGACTTTACAATTGCTCCGAGAATTATACCATGCCCACACCCAGGGCACCAAATATGCGGTAATTTACCTGTTCTTAAATATTTCAACTTTATATCAGTGTTCATCTATGCCTCCATTACCCTGTCAATAATCTCTTGAGGAGAAATCAATCTACCTGTGTATTTGTTTAGCGGTATAATATTAGTATTCTTGTCGGCATATCTAATCACCTCGTCTACAATCTGACCATAATTCAACTCCGCTACAATAATTTTATCAAGTCCTTTGGAAAATTCGTTAAGAGCATTTCCGGGGAATGGCCATATTGTTATTGGTCTCATTACGGCAATATTTATCCCCTTCTCTTTTAATCTGTTTTTTGCTTCAATCATTGTCCTGGCGGTACTGCCATATGCAAACACTCCAATCTTTTCATTTCCCTCTTTTATAATTTCATATTTATCAATAATATCTCTGTTTTTTAGTATTTTATCTTTCAGTCGGGTCATTAGTTTAAATACTTGATCTTCATGAGTAGAAGGAAAACCGGTTTTATCGTGAATAAGCCCGGTTACATGATATCTGTAGCCTTCTCCAAACGGAACCAATGGAGGTACAAGTCCCTCTTTTTCATCATAGGGAAAATATTCCTCTGGGGATTTTGTTGTTTTTTCTCTGTTAATAATTTTAAGCGTATGCAACTCGGGTCTTTCAAAATTTTCACTCAAATGTCCTATAACTTCATCCATTAATAATATAACAGGTGTCCTAAGCTTTTCAGACAAATTAAATGCTCTAATTGTTTCGTAATATACCTCTTTAACGGAGTTTGGAACAATGGCAATTATTTCATGATCGCCATGTGTTCCCCATCTTGCCTGCAT
>JAGLYS010000084.1 GCA_023132105.1 Caldifarciminota bacterium | reverse complement strand
CACATAGAAATTTATTTCCCTTCAGGGAAGATATCGTACCTATACAATGTAAAAAGAGGCGGTGTTTTAGAAATTATTGAATAAAACCCAAACTTGATGTGTATAATATTATGAAAACTGATAATGAATTATTCTTGGAATTTGTAAATGGTAATAAAAAGGCTTTTGAAATTATAATGGAGCGTTATATGAAGAGGGCATATTATATGGCGTATGGATATCTTGGTGATGAAGAACTTTCTATGGATATATCTCAAAATGCTTTTATGAAGGTATATAAAGAAAACAAGCGTTTTGATGACAGATTCAAATTCAGTACATGGTTCTTCACTATATTAAGAAATATGTGTTTGAATGCCATTAAGAAAAGAAAAATTCATCGTGAATGTCAACTTGATAAGAAATTATCCGTGAAAAACGAAGTTGATTTAAAAATCGATATGTCCGAAGCTATTAGCAGACTAAATAGAAAGGAGCGTGAGCTTATAAAACTGAAGTATTATGATGGGTTTTCGTATGAAGAGATATCGGAAATGCTTGAAATTCCGATTGGTACGGTAATGTCAGGAATGTTTTATGCAAAAAAGCATTTAAAGATTGTCCTTATGGAGATGGATAATAATGGATCATAAATATTATAAGATTTTGATAGAAAAAAAGATTGATAAACTCATAGATGATGATGAGTTATTGATGTTAAACAAGCACCTTGAAACTTGTGAGGAATGCAGGAATGATTTAAAGGAGGTTGAGGAAATGGAAAAACTAATTAAAATGCATCGGTACAGATCTCCGGAGGATAAGATATGGACAGAATATAAAGGTGGTTTTTATGCAAAGATAGAGAGAGGTATCGGATGGATATTTTTCTCTATAGGCATAATAGTTCTTTTAATAAGTGGAATGTTTTATTTTATAAGAGATTTTTTACTTGACTCTTCCGTATCACTCATACTGAGGTTCGGAATTTCAGCACTTATTATAGGTTTTATAATTTTACTTGTTTCGATTATAAGGGAAAGGGTATTTTTCAATAAGAGAGAACGATATAAGGAGGTTAAACGGTGATTATAACTACAATCGATACAATTGCAGATAAAAAAATCGTAAAAACATTGGGACTTGCGAAAGGTAACACAATTAGAGCCAGACATGCCGGTCATGATATTATGGCAGAATTAAAGAATTTTGTTGGTGGTGAAATATCGGATTATACAAAGATGATTGCCGAAGCAAGGGAACAGGCAATCGATAGAATGATTGACAATGCAAGAGAAATGGGAGCTAATGCAATTACAGGTGTAAGATTTACGACTTCAAGTGTTATGCAGGGAGCAGCAGAACTTCTTGCATATGGAACTGCTGTAATTATTGAGTAGATTTACTTTTCATTTTTTTAAGCTTCCCTATTAATTCATCATATTCAGCCCCTTTTATCATTCGTTTTATATGTTTCTTTGATGATGATGACATAATTATGTCTACAATGCTAATTGTAAATGCGGCAATAATGACACTTTGGGGTCTTTTCATATATATGGACAATAGCGGAAGAAGCATTATTACAAAAAGCCCCATAAGGGAAGGTTTTTTGAATAATATTATAAGTACCCCCCATAATAATCCTATAAATAATATTTCAGAAGGCATTAATGCAAGTAAAATGCCGACCGTTGTTGCCATACCCGTACCACCCTTAAACCCTATATATACAGGAAAGATATGTCCGATTATTGTTAATATCCCAACAAGCAAAATAGTATATTGATTTATCCCGACAACCTTGGCAATATAGACAGGGATAAATCCTTTAAGTATATCAAGTGTTAATGTAATTATCCCTGCAAGCGGTGAAACGGATGCGAATACATTCGTAGCTCCCATATTTTGCCATTTCCCCAACTTTCGAATATCTTTGTTTAATTTTATTTTAGTTATAATATATCCGTTTGGAATCGATCCAATAAGATATGCGGAAATAAAAAAGGCAAAATATATAACCAAATTATGCATAAATTAATTTATACGATAATATATAAAGTGTCAAGTTTATAAGGAAATTGTAAGTAGATATGTATGGACATACTTACCACCTTTGCTATAGAAATTCGAATATAATCACCCTCACCTTAATCCTCTCCCATCGAGGGCGAGGAAGTAATCCAGGGAAGGGAGAGATCCACCACGAATTCTCGAATTTGTAACGAATTTCACGAATTAGAGAATGAATTTCAAGAAGGGGAAACAGTTGCAAGTTGTAAGTGAGAGAGGAAAACATAATTGTTCACCCTCACCTCAATCCTCTCC
>JAGLYS010000083.1 GCA_023132105.1 Caldifarciminota bacterium | reverse complement strand
GAGAAAATACTAAGTAATTTTATCAACAACGAAGATATTCTTATGGGTGTAAAACACCATCATGAGCACTATAACGGTAATGGCTATCCTGACGGATTGAAGAATGATAATATACCATATTTTTCAAGAATAATTAATATATGTGATTCATTTGACGCAATGACTTCCGATCGTCCCTATAGAAAAAGTTTTATTATGGATAAAGCATTAAAAGATATTTATAATAGAAGGTATATACAATATGATCCATATATAGCTGATATATTTATAGCTTTATTAAGGAATGGTAAAATAACACTTAAATATTAAAAGAAAGGAATTCTCCCCCAATAAACGAATATATATACCTATATTGCTAATATAATATTAAATATCAATATTATTATTTCTTTGCGTATAATATTCAGTCAAATATGATTAAACTTCTCGGGCAATAAATTCCTCAACAATTCTTACATCATCCCTACTGCCAATAATCAAAGGAACTCTTTGATGCAATTCGGTTGGTATTATATCCAATATTCTTTCTGTACCTGTTGAAGCTGCCCCTCCGGACTGTTCAGCTAAATATGCCAATGGTTGTGCTTCATAAAGTAATCTTAACTTACCATGTGTTTTATTCGGATCTTTGTTATCTTTAGGATATAAAAATATCCCACCTCGCAAGAGATTTCTATGAAAATCAGCAACAAGTGATCCTATATATCTTGCAGAATAAGGTTTCTTTAAATTATTATTATTGGATTTTAAATAATCTATATATTTTTTTATAGAATTATCCCAGTAATTATAATTTCCTTCATTAACACTATAAATACTGCCATATTTAGGTGTTTTTATATTTTCATGAGAAAGAATAAATTCACCAACAGATGGGTCAAGTGTAAAACCATGGGTACCATATCCTGCAGAATAAACCATTATTGTACTGGATCCATATATAATATAACCTGCTCCTATTAAATCCGTTCCTTTTTGTAAAAGGTCATCGATCGAACAGGCACTACAATCTGTTATTTTCCTATGAATTCCAAAAATTGTGCCGATACTTGCATTAACATCTATATTGGATGAACCGTCAAGAGGATCAAAACTAACAACATATTTTCCACTCGGATATCCCTTTATAGGAAATATCGGATTTTCGCTTTCCTCAGATGCCATAATGCAAATATGCCCCCCTTTCCCTAAAATATTTGAAAATGTTATATTGGCATATTCATCCAATTTTTGAACTTCTTCCCCCTGGACATTTTCATTACCTGTTAAACCAAGTATTTCAACGAGTCCTGCCTTTCTCACCTCTCTTGAAATTATTTTTGCAGCAATAATAATATTTTCGAGCAGTCCGGTATACTCACCGGTAGCATCGGGAAATCTCTTTTGTTGCTCGATAATATGTTGAGTTACTGTTAATGCATCCATAATACCTCCTGTTATAACCAATAATGTCTGTCGAGTGAGCGATACTGTATGGCTTCTGAAATATGTTTTGATTTTATTATATCAGATTTTTCAAGATCTGCAATAGTGCGAGATACTTTTAGAATTCTATTGTATGCACGAGCCGAAAATCCGAATTTATGTATTGCTGTTTGTAGAAGTGACTCCGATTCCGTATCCAGAACACAATATTTTTTCACCGATCGTACAGTTAAATGTGCATTTGAATATATACTTTTTTCATTAACATATCTTGAATTTTGTATCTCTCTGGCACATTGAACTCGTTCTCTAATACTATCAGATGATTCGCTTATATTTTTACTGGTTAATTCTCTATATTTCACAGATGGGACTTCAATATGTATATCTATCCTATCCAACAGTGGTCCGGATATTTTAGACATATATTTTTGTATAACATTTGGAGTACATGTACATGTATGATACGGATCACCAAAGTAGCCACATGGGCAGGGATTCATAGCGGCTACAAGCATAAATCTACAAGGGAAGGTTAATGATCCTGTTGCCCTGGAGATTGTAACATTCCCATTTTCAAGTGGTTGTCTCAAGACCTCCAATACATTTCTGTTAAATTCAGGTAATTCATCAAGGAATAAAACACCATTATGCGCAAGACTAACCTCACCCGGTCTTATCCTTTGCCCTCCACCGATAAGCCCAATATTGGAAATTGTATGATGAGGAGATCTGAATGGTCTTGTAGCAACTATTCCATTTGTAAAATCAAGGCTTCCAATTGAGCTATGTATCTTTGTTGTTTCGAGAGCTTCATCCACTGTCATTTTAGGTAATACCGTAGATATTCTCTTTGCTAACATTGTTTTTCCGGACCCAGGAGGGCCTATCATTATCAAATTGTGCCCTCCTGCCGCAGCAACTTCAATTGCTCTTTTTGTCAATTGTTGCCCTTTTACATCTGAAAAATCCTCACTATATTTTCCGGCAATTTCAAAAAGTTCATTAACATCTATCTTGTGAGGTTCGATTTTTTTATCTCCCCTTAAAAAATCCAAAACTTCCATAAGCGAATCTATTGGAATAATATCTATCCCATTAATAATCGCTGCTTCTGACGCATTTTGTTTTGGTAAAATGAGCCCCTTAAATCCCCTGTCTTTTGTTATTGAAGCAATTGATAATGCTCCATTTATCTTTCTTACATTACCACTTAATGAAATCTCACCTACAACTACATATTTATTTAAAGCAGATGCAATCAGATCACCTGATGCGGCAAGTATTCCTACAGCTATTGGAAGATCGAAACCTGATGTTTCTTTCTTCTTTTCTGCTGGAGCAAGATTTACAGTTATTCTTTTTGTTGGAAATTTTATCCCTGTATTCTTAATTGCAGATTCTACCCTATCTTTAGCTTCCTTTACAACGCGCTCGGGTAATCCAACAATATTTAATGCAGGAAGAGATCTCGTAAGGTCTGTTTCAACCTCTACAATATAAGCATTGATTCCTTCCAGAGTACTCGAATAAAGTTTTGAAATCATATTGCCCCCTTGAAAGCATTTATTATATGCTTTACCTGTTCTTGGCCATTTTTATAATCAATCGTTATTACATCGAATCTGACATCTATTTCATTATACAATCTATTTTTGACAAGAAAATATTTTGCTGTTTTAATTATTCTTCTGATTTTTGTTTTATTAATCGAATATATCGCATCCCCATATTTCTCATTATTTCTCATCTTTACCTCTATAAAGATAAGAGATTTTTTGTAAGTAGCTATTATGTCTATTTCTCCCCTCCGCCCGAATCGGAAATTCCTGTCTATTATTCTATACCCCCTTTTAGTTAGAAAGGAAGAGGCGATTTTCTCACCTCTTCTTCCTTCATTATTCATTAAATCTAAAGAATATCTTTATTGGGGCAAAACTTTTACGATGTATTTTACAAGGTCCGAATTTTTTAATTGCGTTAATATGCTCTTTAGTCCCATACCCCTTATTTTTCATGAAATTATACTTCGGATATTCAATATCAAACTCTTCCATAAGCCGGTCTCTATAGACCTTGGCAACAATAGAAGCCGCAGCAATGCATTGACTCTTATTGTCCCCCCCCACAATTGCACTTTGAAATATAGGTATATTTTCAATTTCATACTGCCCATCAATAAGTATATAATCCGGCAATAGATTCATATTGCAAACAGCTTGTTTCATTGCTTCTAATGTTGCTTGTAATATATTTATTCTGTCAATAATGAGAGAATCTACATATCCAATTCCTACTGAAATTGCATTCTCTATAATCAAGTGAAATATCTTCTCTCGCTGCTTGGAAGATAATTTCTTTGAATCCTTAATTCCATTAATAATCTTTCCATATGGCAATATAACTGCAGCCGCAACAACCGGACCTGCTAAAGGACCACGCCCTACTTCATCAACACCTGCAATAAGATGTATATTTTGTTTCCAAAGCTCTTGATCTAAAATGTTTATTACCTCTTTTCTTTAATTTTTGCCGATTTACCGGTTAATTCTCTGAAATAAAAAATCTTGGCTCTTCTAACTTTACCCCTCTTTAATATCTCAATCTTTGATATCATTGGACCATTAAGAGGAATGATTCTCTCTACACCTATACCATCCGATATTTTTCTTACTGTAAAGGTCGCTCCGGTGCCACTACCTCTTTTTTGCAAAACAACACCTTCGAATCTTTGCAATCTTTTTTTCTCCCCCTCTTCAATTTTGATAAAAACTCTTATAGTATCGCCAGCACTAAAATCTGGTAAATCTATTCTTAATCTCTTTCTTCCAATGCTTTCAAGTATATCCATCTATTCCTCCTTAGCATTTTCGTTGTTTAAACCATCTATATATTTCTTATCTTCTTTAGATAATTTCATATTACTCAACAGATATGGCTTTTTATAAAATGTCAGTTTAAGTGATTCTTGCCTGCGCCATTTTCCTATCTCTTTATGATTCCCTGATAAAAGAATATCAGGGACAACCAAATCATTAAACAATCTCGGTCGTGTAAATCTTGGTGAATCCAGCAAACCTGATGAAAAACTATCTTCCCTTGCAGATTCTATATCACCAATTACTTCCGGCATAAGTCTTGCAATCGAATCTAAAAGAATTATTGCCGGGAATTCGCCTCCACTTACGATATAATCTCCGATAGACATTTTTTCATCCACTATGTTATCAACCCTTGAATCAATTCCTTTATATCTACCGCAAATAAAAATCAGATGATCGAATTCTGCAATTTTTTCAATTCTTTTCTGTTTTAATGTATCTCCTTGAGGTGTAAAGAGAATAACATGAGATTTTTCACTTTTTACAGCTTGATATGCATCATATACCGGTTGGATCATCATTATCATTCCAGAACCACCACCAAATCCATAATCATCTGTTTTTCTATGCCTATCCTTAGAATAATCACGAATATTATGAATATGTAAATTCATTAAACCCTTTTCTATTGCTATTTTAATGTTTCCCACACTCGAAGGAGATGAAAAGAATTCGGGGAATATTGTTAAAATGTCAATGAGCATCTATAAGCCCCTCTATAGGGGTTATAATAATCTCTCTATTTTTTATATTAATACTATCTACAAATTGATTTATCATAGGAATTAACATTTCATTATTCCCATTTTTAATAACAAGAATATCATTGGCTCCATTATTGATTATATCGGAAACCTCCCCTATTTTATTCCCCTCTTTTGAATACACATATATTCCTATAAGATTATTGATATAATATGTATCATCACTCAATTTTATTCTTTCACTAATATCAATTACTATTCTCTTTCCATTTAAATTCATAGCATCTTCTCGTGAATCTACCCCCTTAACCTTTATCAATATTTGATTATTTCTTATTAACACATCTTCAACATCATATATCTTTTCTTCATTTTTATCCTTTAAGCGAAGTTTGCTCATCTCGATGAATCTTTCAGGAAAATCAGAAAGTGATTTTACTCTAAAGTAACCTTGAATACCATGTGTTCTACCAATAATGCCAATGTCAATGTCTTCTCTCATAACTCTTCAAATTTTATTTTTATCTTTTTACCATTTCTGTTGCATGCATATATAAATGTTCTTATTGCATTTGCAGTCTTACCACCTTTACCTATTACTCTTCCCAAATCATCCTTACTAACCTGAATTGAGTAAAGTATATTCTTGTCACTTTCAAGTCTATTAACTTTGTACTTGCTTCTATTATCGATTAAAGATTCGGTAAGAAAATTTAAAAGACTTTCAGTATTATTCATCCTTTTTCTTGCGAACAATTTCCATCAATTTAGCAACTGTATTGGATGGTTTAGCTCCTTTTGTGATCCACTCATCAGCTTTTTCTAAATCGATTTTTAATTCTTTTTTGTTAAGTGGGTTGTAATATCCTAATTGTTCAATAAATCTCCCGTCTCTCGGACTTCTTATATCCGCTACAACTATACGATAAAACGGGCTATTTCTTCTTCCTTCTCTACGTAAATGAATGTTAACTGCCAACTGGCACCTCCTTAATTCTGATATAATATAACTAAATTAACAATCTATGTCAATATTATATACAATATATAAGACAAAGATTATCTTAAAAAATTTCTGTGTTTTTATAATCTATTTTAGCCGATTTGTCAATCTAATAAGCAAATTAGCAGATAGGTATGGATAGCAGTTGCAAGTATCAAGTGGCAAGAGCCAAGTTCGCAAATCGTAAACCGTAAATCGTAAATCGTAAATTGCAGAGGCAAACCCCTGTATCCGCCCTATCCTCTTCGCATAATTTGTCCTAATTCGTGGAATCAAGGTAAAAATTATTATCTTTCCTTCGTGTAATTTGTATTAAATTTGTGAAATAAAAGATAAAATATTTTCTCTTCTCTTTTGTGAAATTCGTATTAAATTCGTGTAATAAAATATATAATTATTCTTTTCCCCTTAGTGTAATTTGTTATAAATTCGTGAATTAGTGGTGGATCTCCCTCTTTGTCATTCCTGTCCTTCCTATGTCATTCTGCGCCTATGCTGACCCTGAAATAAATTCAGGGTGACATTACTTGATTCAGTATTGTCTCAGCATCTCCTTTGTCTGCTATTGTTTTTCCCTATTCCCTATTTGCTATTTACTTCTTCATACCTCTTTCAATGATTGATTCCCCTTTGTTTCGTAAGGATTTTATGATAGGATATGAAACATATTCACATAAGGTTCGTAATATATATGACGGAGGAGAAATTTGCAAGACAAAGAGATTGTTAACGAAGTTTTAAAAGGCAATAAGGAGAAGTTTGAAATGATAATTGAACAGTATGAAGGTCTATTAAAAAGTATAGTTTACGGAATGACATATGATATCGAGCAATCACAAGATTTACTTCAAGAAATTTTTCTTAAATCTTACTTAAAGCTCAGTTCTTACAATCCTTCTTATTCATTCAAATCATGGTTAACAACACTTGCAAGAAATCATACTATTGATTATTTAAGAAAAAAGAGATCTACATTATCTATTCATAATGTAGATCCCATTGAATATTCTTATACGGATAAAGATAACACAATTAAAGATGAATATAACAATATGATTGAATATGCAATGAGTCAATTGGATGAAAACGACAGAGCGCTTATTTTTTTAAAATATCATGAAGGTTATAGCAATGAAGAATTAGCTTCTTGTATGAATATCCCCTATTCAAATATAAGAACAAAAATATTCAGAGCAAAGGAAAAACTTGGAAATATTATTAACAATATGGAATATTTTAAGGATATAGAGGTGTAATATGGAAAGAAAATGGGAATTGTTTGAGAAATTTTTGGATAATGAACTTGACAAAAACGAGATACTTGAGTTTAAAGAGATATTGATAAAAAATAGAATTTTCAATCCAAAATTAAAACAACATAGTAAAATTGCAAATATAATTAAAGATATCAATATCCCCTATATGTGCAGCTGCAAATTAAGTGTTATGAAAGAAATATTATCAGTAAATAGAGTAAAAATTAAAGCTTGGCGGTATATATTCCCGATTATATTTAGTTATATATTTATAACAACACTTTATACACTATACAGTTTTAAAAATATTATTGCTAATTTTTTATGGAAACATTCGGGTAATTTTTTAATCGACATTTCTTTCATCGCAGATAAAATCATAACAGTATCCAAAGTTTTTCTCACTAAGAATTTTTATTATTTCTTGATATCACCTGCGATTTCAATACTTCTATTAATGATATTTATTCCTGTTATTCGTCATAACTTAACAAAAAAGGAGAACTTATATGAAAAAATACTTTAAATTATCGGGTTTTTTATTTCTTATTTCACTGCTTTGTATCAATATTTATGGTAGTAAAAGGAGTGTTGAATATACTAATGAGTATAAGAACGTTGATATAAGTATTGAACAATCCGATACACTATCGAATGATGCTGTTTCAATAGGTGGCACTCTTGACATTAATGGTGTCGTAAATGGAGATGCTGTCTCTATAGGGGGAAAAGTAAGCATAAATGGTACAATTGATGGTGATCTTGTGCTAATAGGTTCATATGGAAAAATAGATTCACTTACTATTGTAAATGGTGAGTTTGTTAATATAGGAAGTAATCTTGACATTCATGAGAATGCCCAATTCAAAGGAGCAAAAACAAATATTAGTCTTGGTCCAATAAACAAACTCATTGGGCTTAGATTTATGCCCTATATGGGAAAAGGGAATAATATATCATTTAAAGGATCCAATCTTGTAAGTGGCATTGCTAAATTTATTATCCTTTATCTTTTAAGTCTCGCTATAATTCTTATATTTAAAGGAAGCAAAAAAGTAGAAGAAACAACTATTGAAAATCCGTTCAGGACATTTTTGGCAGGACTTCTAGTAGAAATACTTATAATACCTGCAATTATTGTACTTCTTATTAGCATTATAGGTATTCCACTTGTACCTTTCTTCATATTATTACTATTTATCGCAGTATTCTTTGGTTCTTCTGTAATTATATTTATGACGGGTAAATATGTTTGTAATAAATTTGACAAACACAATATGCACCCATCTTTAACTATATTAATAGGTCTCTTGGTATTATCAGTAATCCCACTTATACACTTTATTGGTGTATGGGCAAATATAGGATGGATTGAAGCACTCTTTGCTATTTTACTTTACATTCAATCGTTTATTATTATAACATATAGTTTTGGATCTGTTGCATTAAGTAAATTCGGAACAAAAATATATAAGAAAGTAGAAATTGGAGAAAAAAATGAAGTTAAGTAAAATACCGTTCCTTCTTATTATCCTCCCACTCTTTCTTATTGGCGGGGAAAAACATCTAAGTCTTAAAAATGTAAATAAGGTTATAATAAATGCAGGAACCGGATATTTTCAATTTACAACAAATAAACATAAGCATCCTATCAAAATGGAATATACTTTCCCTGAAAAGAATGTCAGTTATGTTTATAATTATGAAGATGATCACAAAACGGACCTGGAAATATCATTTGGAAAACTCAAAGTCCGTTCAGATAATGATGATATTAATATAAATATTTCAAAAAGCGGTCCACTGAGTGATTCAGCCTATGTTAATCTATATCCTAACAAACCTATAGACTTCAAATTAAATATCGGTGCTTCAAGATGTAATATTGATATAGGAGACATCAATTTACGATCAATGGATATTAACAACGGAGCGTCCAATATTGATATAAACTTCAAAAAGGCAAGAAAATTATCATTGGAGTATCTTAATATTTCAAGTGGAGCATCAAAAATCAAAGCAAATTACCTTTTAAATTGCGGGGCTGATTCTATTAATATTAGTGGTGGGGTAAATAAATTATTTCTTGATTTCACCGGAAATTTAAAGAAAAATATGTATGTTCAAATTATAAGTGGCGTCGGTTTAACTAATATTGGAATAGATAAGAATACACCTTGCATGATGGTGATTTCAAAGGGTTTTCTTGCATCAAATGATATCTCCGAATATTTCGAAAAGGTAGATGATAGTACATATATCAGTCCATCTTACAGGTGTAATAAAAAACATTTAAATATACATATTGAAAATAATCTTGGCACAATCGATGTATTCGAAAGATAATTTTGACGGTATTTATATTCACCTTTTGTATCGGAATAAGTTTTACAGATTGTTTAAAACTATTGTTTTCAGTTTCGAACAGTGCCTTCTCCAATGGGTGATTGTCAAATTCTATCGCTTTACTTAACATTTCTATCATATCACCCTTCTTTTTAAATGAAAAATGGGTCTCGTATAGAGACCCATCTTTTAATCTTACAGAAAATCACAATGTAAAGTTTGCAGTGGATTAAAGAGAATAGCTCCTCAGGAGGGATTTGAACCCCCGACCAAGTGGTTAACAGCCACCTGCTCTACCACTGAGCTACTGAGGAGTAACAGAAGTATATAATATATATAAAATAAAATGTCAATCATATTTTTAGAATTGCTGTAGATAGGTATTGACATATGTACAAACTGGAATGCCAAAACCATATAAATCGTAAGCCGTAAACCGAAATTTGATAATCGTAGGGGCACGATGCATCGTGCCCTAATTCGCTAAATAGAAATAAATAATATTCGCTTCTCTTAGTGTAATTTGTTCCTAATTCGTGAAATCAAAGCAATAAATTATTCCCCTCTCTTAGTGAAATTCGTTATAAATTCGTGAATTCGCGGTGGATCTCCCTCTCTTTCTTCCTCCCCTACGGCTGATGTCTGATGTCTGGCGTCTGGCGTCTATTTCTCCTTATTCGTGTAATTCGTTATAAATTAGTGAATTCGTGGCTGATTTCTCTGTTTTCCCCTCCTTCTCGGCTGGAGTCTGATGTCTGGAGTCTGATGTCTATTACTCTTTTGTGAATTCGTGGTTGTTCTCCCCTTTCCGTGGTTATAGATTTGAAAGCCTGTCCCTTTATTTTTGCTTGACACTAAATACACATTATATATAATACATTAAGATGAATAAAGTATAATAAGGAGAAATTATGGCAAACATCAGACCTTTCAAAGGCATTAGACCTCCCCAAAAATATGTATCGAAAATAGCTTCACCACCTTATGATGTAATCAATTCCAAAGAGGCAAAAGAATATGTTAAAAAGAATAAGATAAGTTTTCTTCATGTTGTAAAACCTGAAATTGACCTTCCGGATAATACTGATATTTATAATGATGCCGTTTACAAAAAGGGCAAGGAAAATCTTCAGAAGCTGATATCGGACGGATACCTTGTTCAAGATAAATTACCATCATTATATATATATAGACAACAAATTGGTAATCATATACAAACAGGAATTGTTGCCGGGGCATCATGTAATGAATATAAAACGAATATTATAAAAAAGCATGAACTTACACGAAAAGATAAAGAAATTGATCGAGCAAATCATATTGATATATTAAACGCAAATACAGGACCTGTTTTTTTAACTTATAAAGCGAATGCTAATATTGATGAACTTGTTTTAAAATTAACCGACCGTAAACCGGAAAATAATTTCATTAGTGAAGACGGTGTTCGTCATACACTTTTTGTTATAGACACTCCTGAAGAAGTAATTGCTCTTGTTGACGCCTTTAAAAGCATTAAAACGCTTTACATTGCCGATGGTCATCACCGTTCGGCAGCAGCAGTTAAAATTATGGAGAAAAGAAAATCAAAGGATTCTAATTATTCGCCAAACAAAGAATATAATTTCTTTCTATCTGTAATCTTCCCTCATAATCAAATGTATGTTATGGATTATAATAGAGCTATTAAGGATTTAAATAATAATACAGAGAAAGAATTCTTAAATAAAATCAGCAGAATATTTAATATTACACAATTTACCGATAATCGTCCTTATAAACCGGAGAAGAAAGGTACTTTCGGAATGTATTTATCCAATAAATGGTACCGGCTTACTGTAAAACAGGAATATATAACTGATGATCCTGTTAAATCACTTGATGTTAGTATTCTACAAAATAATGTATTATCACCTATTTTGAATATCAAAAACCCCAGAACAGATAAAAGGATCGATTTTATTGGTGGAATAAGAGGTTTAAATGAATTGGAAAAAATGGTGGATTCAAGAAAATATATGATAGCGTTTGCATTTTATCCGACATCTCTTGAAGACCTTCTAAATGTTGCTGATGCAAATAAAATAATG
>JAGLYS010000082.1 GCA_023132105.1 Caldifarciminota bacterium | reverse complement strand
CATATTAAATCCGGTATCGAGTTTGTAGCTACCGATAGCCGGATGAACTATGCGCGGTATGATCAATTTTTACCTAGCGGAAATCAACAAACAAAATGGGATAGAACACCATTAAGGGGAGCGATATATATTCAGGATAAGATGGAATTTGAAGGCATGGTTGTTAATGCAGGCGTAAGAGCAGACGCTTTTAATCCGAAGGTGAAATATGCTCCGGATATTTCGAATCAGGATAGTTCGGTAAATGCTGGAATCAGATATCAGGTAAGTCCGAGATTGGGAATTTCATTCCCTGTTACAGAAAGACAGGTGTTTCATCTCAGTTACGGACATTTTTTCCAGAACCCGAATTTCTCTGATGTCTACACAACGCTTTTTCCCGATTTGTCAAGGAGCAATCAGGTTATCGGTAATCCAGGTATGCCTGCAGAACACACGATATCCTACGAATTCGGACTTGCAAACCAGATTGCCGATGATATGTCATTTGACTTAACATGGTATTACAAAGATATATTCGGTCTTGTAGGATTCCAGAAGATTGTTCTTCCCGGATTTTCTTCTATGATATATGTATCAGGTGATTATGGAAATTCGAAAGGAATAGAATTCACATTAAATAAAAGAGGCGATGTAGTTTCCGGACAAATCTCATATACATTGTCATTCTCCGAAGGAACTGCTGCGGATCCATGGGAAGAATATGAAAATAATTATTATGAATCGGACTTTGATTTGGAAGCTTTTAAAAGAAAGGTTTATCCGCTATCGTTTGACAGAAGGCATGTCGTCAATGGAAATATAACACTTGCTCTTCCCGGAGAACCGAATACATACATAAGTTTGATGGGAGATTATCAGACTGGTCAACCTTATACACCAAGAGATGCCAAGGGCAACAGGGTCGGTGACTATTTTAGTGCAAGGAAACCGGCTACATGGCATACGGACCTTAAAATCAATAAGGAATTTAATTTCGGTGTAATAAGACCGAATTTATTCTTCCAGATTACGAATATCTTCAACACAATCAATATTGATAATGTTTATGAATCTACAGGTAAGCCGGATGATGACGGAGCAGTGATAATCGAATCCCAGCTTCAGGATATCGATATAGAATATGGGCAATCAGGATATACGGCAAGAGCTGACAGAAATGGCGATGGGGTTGTAACAAGACATGAAACCTACCTTGCAAGTCTCGAAGCTCATAATGATTATGTAATTACACCAAACAATTATGGTACTCAAAGAGTAATGATGTTTGGTATAGAATTAGCATGGTAAATGGGAGCTATGATGATGAGTAAAAAACTTTATATGAATATAGCATTTCTTTTTGTATTCTCATTTATAGTCATATCATCGATTGGTGCGGCAACGAAAACCCCTGTTAATAATCAGGGAAAGATTGCGGATTATAGATGGATGCAGGCAAATCAGATGAATATGCCTCTTACGAATTACTCAAAATTCGGACAAACACTAGGTGGAGATGCAGGTCTTTACTGGCCAAGCGGTTTTCCTAATGAAACATATATTTACGGCGCAGGTATCTGGATTGGCGGTTTGGTAAGAAATGCAGTTGACCCGACAAAATTCGATACGCAAGTTACATGTGGATATGACCCGAATTCCGGAGCTATTGAGTTTATTCAGGGGCTTCCACCGAATGATGATATAAATACGAACCCGAATGAAAAGATCTATTTTTCTCTCGATGATGACTGGCCGCTTCAAGATTCTACCGGGCAGGATAGTGTATTATCGACACTTGACAGTTATTGCACATACAATGATTATCTTGAGAGTAAACATCTTGTTCCCGAAAATAAACCGCTGAATGTAAGTATTATTCAGCAAACATATTGCTGGACAGGAACACTGAAAGAAGATATTATATTCTTTGTATTCAATGTTATTCTTGATCCCGAAGCAGATACAGTTCATGGTACATTCCTTGGTGTTTGTACCGACAATGATATCGGTAATGAAGCCGGAACGGCTGCAAACGATCTTGTAGGATTCGATGTTTCGAGGAATATGGCTTTTCAGTGGCAGAATGAGACGGAAGAAGGTTGGACTCATTTTCCCGGCACTATAGCATTTAAGTTTCTCCAGGGACCTACATCCAATGGTGTAGATACGGTTCATTATTATAATGGTGGTCTTGACTCTATTGTAGTAGGTCCCGATGATACAATCGGAATGACTGCATTCAAGATTTTTACACTTGATGTGGATCCTGCCGGAAAATATCAAAGATATCAGATTATGAGCGGATATAACTATCAGACTATCGATCCGAATGATATTGAAGCATCATATAATCCATTTGACACTGATGAATTCGGACCATCAGACAAGAGATTTCTCCAGACAGCAGGACCATTCAATCTTATCCCCGGTGATACATCGAAGGTAATTTACGCAGTTCTTATGGCATCGGACACAACCGAACTACCGGTAAAGGCAGATGTGGCACAGGCAATATTCGATGGTGGCTGGTTATCGCCGGGACCACCCGATCCACCCAAGCTGTATGCCATACCTGACGATAAGAAGGTATCATTGTACTGGGAGAATAATGCAGAGCTTTCACCGGACAAATATTCAGCACTGGCATCGGATCCCGCCAAGCCATCCTACAATCCGGCATACAGAGCATATGACTTTGCAGGATACAAGGTCTGGAAGAG
>JAGLYS010000081.1 GCA_023132105.1 Caldifarciminota bacterium | reverse complement strand
GGTAGACGCAGCGGACTTAAAATCCGCTGGAGGTTAACTCCGTGCCGGTTCAAGTCCGGCTCTCGGCATTACATTATTCACAAAATAAAGTGTTGTAATTTTTGATAATTTGTATTAGAATATTATTATGAGAATATTAAATGATATTTTAGAATATACAAGGGAAAATTATCCTAATAACATTTCACATAAATATAGAAAAAATGAGAAATTCGTAACATTAAGATATATTGATTTTTATAATAAGGTCAGAATTCTTGTTAATGGTTTTTATAAAATGGGGATTAGAAAAAATGATCATGTATTAATCTATGCAGACAACAGGATAGAATGGATCATTATAGATTTTGCTCTTCAATCGATAGGTGCTGTAGATGTACCAAGGGGAAAAGATTCCACGAAGAAGGAATTGTTATATATTGCAGAACATTCGGATGCCAAATTTGCAATTATTGAAACGCCGGAACTTCTTAAAAAGCTTGGCAATAAATTTACAAACATAATAAAGAAAAAAAATATATTTGTTATCGAAGAGGGCAGTAATTATAATTCATTTGAAGATATTTCAGATATTGGGAAGAGGGAAATCGGTAAAGGAAAAGATATTTATAATAAATTAAGGAAAAGCATTGGGGAGAGTGATATTGCTACAATAATATACACCTCCGGGACAACAGGAAAACCTAAAGGTGTAATGTTAACTCAAAGTAATTTGGTTTCAAATGTCAGGGTTATGACACCACAATTAGGAATAAGAAGGAGCGCAAAAGAAAAAACATTGTCTATTCTCCCGATATGGCATGTTTACGAAAGAACATTCGAATATTGTACATTCTCAAAAGGTGTACAGCAGGTATATACAAACATCGTATATTTCGCTCAGGATCTTGAAAATGAAAAACCGACACTTATATCGTGTGTTCCAAGAATATGGTTAATGGTTTATCATAATATAATAGATGAGATAAAAAAAACCAAACCGCTAAAAAAAGCTATATTCTATGTATTATTAAAAATAGCCCTTACATTTGATAATGAAATGAGAATTATTTTAGGAAGGGATACAATTATTTATAAAGAAGCCATATTTAAAAGATTGATAAAACTTCAAAAAGCTTTTTGCTCTGTTGTTGCTTTGTTCCCGTTAAAACTGGTTGCTTATGAAATGTTTGATCCTATAAGAAAAAAAGTTGCACCGAAACTTCGTGCTGCAGTAAGTGGCGGAGGAGCTTTACCCCCATATGTTGATAATTTTTTCAATACAATCGGAATAAATATTATCGAAGCTTATGGTTTAACGGAAACCTCTCCCGGCATCTCAGGCAGATTTATAGATTCTAATGTATTGCATACTGTCGGAAAGCCATTTGATGAAACAAAGGTTATAATCGTTGATAACGAAGACAATATTCTTCCCCCTGCATGTAAAGGTATTCTTAAAATTAAGGGACCTCAGGTAATGCCCGGATATTATAAAAATAAAAAAGCCACGGATGCAATAATAGATAAAAATGGCTGGTTAAATACGGGAGATTTGGCTCTTTTGACACAGAGAGGAGAAATCATAATACTCGGAAGGGCTAAAGATACGATTGTTCTGTTAAGTGGAGAAAATGTTGAACCAACACCAATTGAAAAGAAGCTTCTTGAATCCGAAATTATTTCTCAGGTAATTATACTCGGTCAGGATGAAAAAGATCTGGGGGCATTGATTACACTTAATGAAAACTATCTTAGAAAGGAATTGGAAGATACGATTAGTGATATAGAAAATAGTGCAATAGTAAAAAGGGTTAGGAATGAAATTAACAGACTTATTAATGAAGAAACAGGATTTAAAGCATTCGAGAGGATTAAAAAATTTAAAATATTACAGGAGAATTTCCAAATAGGGGAAGAATTAACTCAAACATTGAAACCCAAAAGGGATTTTATCGTAAATAAATATAAAGATTTTATTGAAGAGATGTTTGAGGGAAAACACAAGAAGAAGTAAAGTTATTAAATCAATTTATTAATCTGCGGAACCATATAAAAGGATAAGAAATATCTGAGAACATTTATGTTCCGTTTTCCACCGCTTTTGTAAAAATCAACAATAGAATTAGTTATAAAATCCTTGTTTAATATCGAATTGTTTTTAAATTTATGCGAATTTAATTCGTCAAAAATATATTCTTTGAAATTATCTATAAAATATATAAATTTATAAATTGAATTTTCATTTTTCTCATTGCATAACTTTTCTCTTACTTTTGCAAATCTATTTTTATAGTGATTAAAAGGATAATATTTATTATTTTTTGCAAATGGATAATGAGACAGTTGAGGATAGACGGTCTTGATCAAATTTTCATTAATGATTCTTCTATGAGGGTATATTAAGTCTTTTATTAAATCCGTTTGAGCAAAAGGCATTGTTGAAATGCAATACTCGTCGATTCTTGACTGATCACGACCCGTAAAATTGGGAAAATTATACAATAAAGCAATATAATCTTTAAAATGTATAGCCCTTTTGTAACTATCTATATAATGTGATATGGCGATTTCAACTTGTTCTAATGCCCCCTTTTCCATTTCATCAAATATGAAAGGAGTGAAAATTGGCGGAATATCTCTTCTTAATAATTTAAAAACAATGCTTCTGTTTATATGAAACAATATATTCAAAGGTTTCAATATTCTGTATGGATCCTTTCTCATAAATTCTCCAAACTGTCCATCTGCTAAAATGTGATTATTCTTTCTTAATTCGGAAAAATAATAACAAAAAGGAATTCTCTCTATTCCCAAATTAAAAGGATTAAACGATAAAAAATCCCGGATATTATTGATAATATTCTTTTTATCATACTCACTGTAAAGAGTATTCCGAAACCCGATATTATTTGACATAGTATTTGCTAACATATTGTCTTTATCTTGCATGGAACCGAATGAATGTGTTGTAAAATTCGTGTAATATCGCAAAAGATACGAAAGCAATATTCGTGAATCTACTCCACCGGAAAGCCCCAATGAAATATTGTAATCTTCTGTAATAGATAGTATACTCTTAAAATATTTAGAAATATTATTGTTAGGAACATTGTTGTTTAAGAAGGTGTTTCTTCGATTTAATTTAATTTTATTTAAAATAAATAATGCACTTGTGTCAGGTCCAATACGGTGAATCTCTTCTATTTCCGTTTTAAATATTAATTTCCTACCTAGAATATAATCACCCCCGATTGTTTTGAAATCAATATGGAGATTAGGAATCAGATTCACTAAAAAATCCATTTTTGTAGAAAATAGTATCTTTTCGTTGTCTTTATAATAATACATATCCCTTATACCCAAAGGGTCGGTGCAAACCTCTATTGAATTTATATTCCACTTAACAAATAGAAAATGACCGTTAACAGGCAAATCACCGGAGAGATATGCAGATTCCCATAAGTCATTATCCATTATTTTGAATTTGCCACCTTTCTTTATCAATCCGACACCGAGAGAGATCCATCCCTTATCTTTATATGTTTTATAAAAGTATGTTTCGTTTTTTAATCCTTTTATCTTTATTACAAGATTCTTATTAGAAACAGTAGTATCCTTTTTAATATCATTATTTACGAATTTATTAATTTCCGATCTGTTTTTAGAAAAGATTCCTGTCAGTTTAGACATAAAATTCAACCTTGAATATCAATTCACTATCAAAAGGAGAGGTTAATGCCAACACTTTACATTTTAACAACTATAATAAAAAGAGTCGAAATAGCCTATTTTAATGCTTCACTACCTTTAAACGGTCTATAAAGCGTTAATTCATCGAATATATCAAAATCTTCTTCAGGAAGTATATCCAGTATATATTTTGTTAAATAGTATCCAAGACCGGGTCCAAGCATAAACCCCTGTCC
>JAGLYS010000080.1 GCA_023132105.1 Caldifarciminota bacterium | reverse complement strand
ACTGGATGGAAAGACATATTGGATTCCGGGTGGTGCAGGTACCGCTACAAGTGTAGGTGTGCATTTCATATCAACACCCAAAGTTCTGGAATTAGTCTTATTTGATGGAATAGACCAAAGGACAAAAGAGAGGGTTCTTCCATCACATGGGTATAAACTTGAACGATATGAAGAGGTTTGGGAAGCATTTAAACAATATTTTAGTGAGACGGTTAAAGTACTCTGTTTGTGCAATAATATACAACATGATGCATGGAGAAAAATCACGCCCCCTATCATTAATTCTATGTTGAAACCAGACTGCTTAGAAAAAGGAAAGGATATTGGACAAATGGGCTCTCGATATAACACTACATTCAATGTTGAGATATGTGGAGGAGTCAATCTCGCCAATTCCTTATCATCACTTAATATGAATGTTTATGAAAAAAAGAACTTCACACTTGATGAACTGAGAGATGCAATAAGGCATAACTTTGGTTACAAGACAGCAGAAGAAGTAGGTTCATACTCACTAATCGAACAGAAGAGGACTTTTGATTATAAGAGTTGGGCAAAAATCCATAAATTATGCCTGAATGCGCCGAAATATGGAAATGATGACCCGTATGTAGATGAAATATTCTGGGAATGGGAATCATGGTTCTGCTCTATGTGTCATAATTATAGATCATTATACGATAAGCCGTTATATGCTTGTCAAATATCGGTTTCTACCCATGGACCTATGGGAGCAGTCACTATGGCAACACCCGATGGACGGCTATCCGAGACTACATTTGCAGATGCATCAGTTTCGGCATATCCGGGAACCGATAGAAATGGTCCATATGCATTGTTTAATTCTGCAACTGGCTGGGATCACTCCAAATCACAAAACTCACAAATGAATATAAAGCTCCATCCTTCCGTTGTAAAAGGGCGAGAGGGTGCAAGGAAGTTCCTCGAACTTATTAGAGCATACTTAAGAAAAGGTGCTTTTCATATCCAATTCAATGTAGTTGACTCAAGAATGCTAAAAGATGCTCAATCTCATCCGGATAAGTATAGAGGTCTCATGGTAAGGGTAGCTGGATTCACCCAGTATTGGGTTGAACTTGGCAAACAAATTCAAGATGAAGTCATTGCCAGAACAGAGTATGAAAAGTTAATGTAGGAGATTATTATGAAAAAGAACAAATGCCAGGATTGTGAAAAATACCTTGCGATAGATGTTTTTAAAGGACTTTGCTCTTTGAATAAAGAGATGAAAATGGCTGATAAAGAGATATGTAACGATTTTAAACCTGTAAAAAAGTGCAAGTTCTGCAAACACTATACATCAAAAGAAGAATTTCTTGGAATGTGTATGGACAAGACATTGGCTTACCCGGATCTGTTGGCAAAAACCTGTAAAAATTTCAAATGGAGGAAAGATATTGACGGATGAAAAAGGTCTGCTATTTGATATACAGGGATTTTCAGTTCACGATGGGCCAGGTTGCAGAACACTTATTTTTTTAAAAGGCTGCCCGTTACATTGTCGATGGTGTTCTAATCCGGAGGGAATTGCATCCCACCCCGAGATTATGTATTATAAAACAGAATGTGTAAAAGACCATGCCTGTGTTGATGTGTGTCCAACCGGTTCCATATCTTTTAAAAATAAAGGTGATTTCATAACGATTGACAGAGTGAAATGTAGCGAGTGTATAGATTTTAAATGTGTAGGGGAATGTAACCATAATGCTTTGAGAGTATCAGGCTTCTATTCAACGGTCGGGGAACTCGTGGAAAAAATTCAAAGGGACAGACAGTACTGGGGTTCCGGAGGTGGGGTAACCCTATCCGGAGGAGAACCTATGTTTCAACCCGAATTTACTACAGAAATTCTTAAAAGTTGCTACGATTCTTACATCCATACAGGATTGGAAACATGCGGGTATGTTTCATGGAAATATTATGAGAAAGTATTAAACTACATTGACTGGATATTTTTTGATATCAAACATATGGATCCAGAGGTTCATAAAAAAGGGACAGGAGTATCGAACAAACTGATTTTAGAAAATGCCGAAAGAATAGCATCGCGTAGAAACTATCGTATGATATTCAGGATGCCTATAATACCTAAATTTAATGATTCGGTGGAAAATATCACTGCAACTGCAAAGTTCATAAGGGAGATAGGTAAAGAAGAGGTGAATATATTACCGATTCATCATCTTGGATCGACCAAGTATGAATTACTTGGAATGAAATATACTTATAAAGCCGTAAAATCACCAAACTTGGAAAGGATGGAGAAGATAAAAAATATTTTCGAAACATACTCGATAAAATGTTAGATAGGCAGTCATACCCCTTTTTAATAAAATTACACAATAATTGAGTAAGGTTAAAAGCATAAATGCAACGGCAGATAGTAGCATATTTATGAGATTCCAACAAAGGGAAAAAAAGAAAGATGGCTGATGTCTTATATCTATTATTCTTTATTCGTGAATTCATTGTTAGTTTCCTCCCTTCCCTTGCTTGTATTTTCCTTTAGAGAATGTGTAAACCATTTCACAATACAAAATGTCTATATATACGAATTAATTGTGATTGTATATAACTGCGAAAACTTCCTCCTTTTAGATTGAAATATTAAGTCACTCGTCTATTTCAATCTTCTAATCCCTACCCCATTAGATTCCTCTAATGGGGTCATAATTATTTGAAATTTATTGTAAGACAACTACTTTCCTGATAATTTCTTTATCTGCTACTCTCACCTTAATAAAGAAAACACCGCTTTTTTTAATATCTACATTTAATTGATGATTACCCTTTGTACCGTATCTTCTTATACATTTAATCATCCTACCCGAAACATCAAATACATCAATTTCAATATTCGTATTTGCAAATAAAGAATAATATACGACTATATTTCTCAAATTACTTTTAACATCTACAGATAAATTATTTTTACCGTCATCCCTGTTTTTAATACCCTGATTATCAACCACAGTCTTAACAATATTACTGTGATTTCCCCATCCTCTTGTATTATATCCTCTTACTCTAAAATAGTATTCACCATTGGATAATCCGGATACCGTATGAAATGTATCCGAAATTGTAGAAGATATGGTATAAATACTACCGAATGAAGTGACAGGATAGACATCGTCGATATAAAAGCCCTCATCGAGTACATTACCATCCGTTACGGTCCTAAATCTAATATAAACGGATTTATCTGCCCAATTAGAAAGATCGTACTTCCTGTTTATCCAGCCACCTGATGCACCTGAATATCTCTCATCCATCTGTATCCATTCTTTCTTATCCGTTGAAATCTCAACAACACTTACATCATAATTGGTTTCGAGATCATACCAACACCAGAAAGATAAAGAATCTCCTTCACATACAAGATAGGGATGTTTTGTCATTGCTACATTGGAAATATTATTCCCCGAACCCGAATAAAGACTATAAGTACCGCTATATTTTCTTGCAGAATTTTGACTGAAACCGCTTAAAATCCAATTATCTGTTCCAAATTCCATACTATCAATCGAATAGGAATAATCCTCAAGTTGTTCTAATTCCCACATATCGGGATGATTCCATTCGGGTTGAATAGGAAACCAATTTATTATAACTGTATCCGATGCAACACTATCCTGGGTAGATATAGAAGGTGAGGGAACATCGGCAAGAACAAATTCTCTTATACTATCTGCTCTTTGGGCTAAATAAAGTGCTCCTTCCCAATTTTCTCTGGATATAAAATCAAGATCCGAAACGGATTGATAAAATGCCGTCCCGATTTCAATAGTATATGACAGGCAGGATGTCCCTTTTAAATAGTGGTGATAACCATATACCCAGCTTCTTGTAGTACCTGTATTTGGGTATAAACTCCCACTTGCCACATAATTTCCTCCACCGACTTTTTGTATTCTTGATGCCATTTCATTTGCAATATTTTCATATACGGTACTATCCGGTGTCGGCTGATGAGTTGTAGATGCATTATATGCCCAAGGCCATATTATCTCTTCCGCATAACTGTGATATGTGATATTTACATTGATATCATGTGTTCTATGAAATTCCATCATAGATTGAACCACATCTGCAAATCCAGAATAAGCTCCGCAAAATACATTACTACCTGGATTATTCGACATCGAACCACCCGAAGGAACAGAGCACCAGTCTCCATAAGGATCCCCATTCAAACATCCATTGTAATTTCTATTCGGATCGGTTCCCGTTTCCCCGAGAAATGGTTTTCTGTTTTTTCTCCACATATTTTGACCGGGATAATCATAAACATATCCGTCCGGATTAACAATCGGTATTAACCATATTTCATTATTATCGATAAGATCCGTAATTACAGGATCATTACCATAACCTTTTGTAAGTGTATCTGCATAGAAAAGGATAGCTTCTATTGTTGCCCATTCCCTTGCATGATGTAATGCATCAAATAGTATGCCCGGTTCCGTAGAATCTTCCACCCCGGGATTGTCGGAAATTTTAACTGCATATACCCATCTTTCCTCATAACTCTGTCCAATCGAATCAAGTTTGCAGATTGAGGGATAATTAGATACTAAATTTCTTAAAATACTCGTAACTTCATCATAACTATGATAATTAGCACGATATTCCTCTTTCAATTTAACAATATCATCGGATATAATTTCACTTCTTAATCCGCTAACTATTATCTTGCTATATTCTTCAGGCGTAACGACAACATCAAAATATTCACTGTATTTTCTTCCTGCAATATCAATCGATTTCAAATCAATAGTTTTAAGATTTCTATAATCATCCGTATAGATCCTTACAAGCATCTTATTCGATGCATATAAATTTAAGGAACCTAATAAAAATAATAATATTAATATTTTTTTAAACATACAACCTCCTGTTTTATAAATAGAAACAGAAATGAAGATGTTTGTCAATAAGGTAACTCTACTTAATTGCAGATAGGTATAGACATACTAACCACCTTTTGGGAATAAGTGAAGTAGAGAAGCGAGTAAATAAAAAACAATATCCTTTAGGAGAGGTAGAGATAGATAAGCCATATATGAGAAGGAATATAACCGCCAACCTTCTGCTCAGAGTACTTGACTCTGGGCATTTAAACTGGTATAGAACCAGAAAAACATTAACTGGATGGAAGGAGGGCGGCCATGAATAATCTAAATGGAATTTATCATAAATTGAGAAAAATGCAACCTAAAGCTGCAAGAACATTAGTAAGAGACATTTTGAACAATAATAGCGGTAATGTATCATTAACAGCAAAGATACTTGGAATATCAAGAATCACCATAAGAAGAGCAAGAGATGGATCATTGGAAGATATGTCACGAAGACCTAAGAATATACCTAACAGAACCCCCTTTGAGGATTTAATATTAAATGCTGAAGAAGAAACACATTACAGATATAGACTTTTGAGTAAATTTATAAAATTAAAATATGGTTTTGATATATCGGAGAATACAATAAAGGCGGTACTTAAAAGGCGCAAAATAAAAGGGAAAAGAATAAGAACATCCAATGGTAATGTAAGGCATCTCTATGACTATGAGCATCTTACTCCATTCATAGAATTACAAATGGACACCAAATATATATTAGACAAGAAAGCCTTGCCAAAGGATGTATACGACTATATTTTGGAAAATAATTTGCCTATATTTGAATGGAATGTTATAGATGCATGTACAAGGACACGTTTTACTGCATATTCATATCAATTAAGTGCCGAGTATGGTTTCTCTTTTATAATGATTGTCCTCTTATGGCTGAGGACTCACAATGTAAAAGAACATATTCGTATACAACTGGATAATGGTAGCGAGTTCTGTAAAGGGAGTAAGAAAAAAGAGAATCAATGGAATGAATTATTCTCACTGTTAAATGCACATATCTCTCCCATACCTATAGGAGCTAAACATCTTCAAGGCATTGTTGAAAACTCCCACAGAGTGGATGATCAATCCTTCCTCTCCATACATCCCATACGATGCAACACTGTAGATAGATTCATAGAAAAGGCACAACAATGGCAAGATACATGGAACACTGCAAGACCATCTTTTGGTATTGATATGGATGGTATGACTCCCTATGAAAAGTTTAAAAAGAAGAATATTTATGCATCCGAGCATGTATTTAATTTCCCTGTATTTCTAATGGAGACATTAATTAGTAAAAACGGTTCTTCCATGCAATGGTTATATAGATATTTGGGCTTGAATTTTTATTCTATGGGTGGTAAGTATGTCTATACCACTTGCCATATCAAACTAAGTAAGTAGGAGATAATCGGGTTAAGGTTATCATCTCCTCCACTCCCTGTCTATGTACAACACGCAGGAAGACCATCAAGGGTGAGGAAATTAGAAAACCACTTGACTAAAAAATAAATATTATTTATAATAAAAATTAATATTAAATGACACCGGAGCACAAAATCTTTTAATTAAACGGAGGTTTTCTATGAAGAAAGTATTTTTACTCTCTCTGATGATTGTTCTTCTTGTATCGATGAGTTTTGCTGCTGATTTACAAACAGGTAAATACTCGAATGCAGGGAAATTCGAGGGTACTCCAAGACCTAATATGACACCGATTGATCTGGGAAGGGCATTTATAACTTTACACTCCCAGGATTGGGAAACATCGATGGCTCCATGGACACATACGAATGGACTTACATTTCCCAATGCATGGGGTAGACAAGCATCTTCCACACATTCAGCATGGACACCACCGGATGCCGGAAGCTGGTCTATGTGGATAGATTCGGATGATGCAGGCAACGGAGTCTATGTTGAAGATACTGCAATGTCACCTGCAATTGAAATAGCTGGCAATAATGATATATTTGTAAAATGGGGCATAGGTTTCAATCAAATTAGCACTGATGAAATTATGCAAATGATGTATCGTGAATGTTCAGGTGGTATATGGGGAGCATGGACTGTTGGTAAGAGTTACACCGCTGATTTCGGACCTGCATGGGATAGTTTGTCAATATCGACAACTGCCGATAGCTTACAGGTCGGGTTTTATTATGATAATCTTAATAATTGGGCATGGTATGTTGCTATAGACAATGTATCAATAGGGTATTTCGAAATTCTTACAAATGATATTGCTCTGGAATCTATAGACGAACCTGCAACAGCTACTGTTCCTCCGGGAGTCCCATTTACGCCGACGGTAACGATTGAAAATGTAGGCGGTAGTCCTGAGGTAGGCTTCTGGACATACTATAAAATAGCTGATGGTGTAGGAGCAGATGTTTATTTCGATTCGATTCTTGTAGATGTTCCCGATACACTTTTTCCTGATTCCACAAGGCAGCTTGTTATGCCATCGAGTTTTACCCCCCCAGTAGATAATTACACTGCTACTGCATACACAGCTCTTATAGGTGATGGCAATACATCAAATGATACGATGGATATGGCATTTGCAGCTACATTTATGGGATGGAATAATGAAGATGTAACAGGGACGACACCTGTTCAATGGGCACAATCCTGTACTGGTGGCGGAAAACTCTGGGTAATCGGTGGATTGGATGCTACCAAAGGTTTGTCATCAGTAGTTCAATGCTATGAACCGGGCGTCGGTTGGACGACATTAACAAGCATTCCCGTAGGAAGTTGGGGCGGAGCCTGTGCATATATCAATGATAAAATATATGTTATAGGTGGTTTAGATGCTGGGTTTACAGCTGTAAACAGAACCGCTATTTATGATGTATTAACGGATACATGGAGTACGGGTACTGCACCTCCTGATGCAAGAGGCGGTGTCGGCGGAGCTGTGGTTGATAGTAAAATATATATAGTCGGAGGTTCTACAAGTAGTAGCTTCCCGACAGATTGTCCGAATTATGAATATGATCCTTCTGCTGATACTACGGGTGGAATCCCATGGGCAACAAAAACAGCATGTCCAAGAGCAGGAAGTGGTCTTATTATAGGTGCTCCGTTTATGCCTACAAATGGAAGTCCTTATGTATTCGTCGGAGGTGATTATAGAGGTAGTGCTGCTAGTTACGGATATTATGCATATGATCCTGCAGCAGATTCATGGGTAACACTTGCACAACCACCATCGGATGTCGGTGGTATGTGCCCTGCAATGAATCATGACGGAACAAATCTTTATCTGTTTGGCGGAGATCCTCCCGGTAGTTGGGGTGCTCCATATAGTGATAAGATCTATTATTGGGATATCGGAACGGATACATGGATCAATTGTAATGCTCCTATGAGCAGTGCTTATGAACCTTCTGCTTCAGGAATCATAGATGAGAAAATATATTCATTCGGTGGAACAACCGGTTCAGGACCTATGGCTCCTCCTCCGTTCGAATGGACATATACGGCAACATATACTGGCATAGCAACCAATATGAAGGACAAAGTATCCGATAATACGATTATACTATGTAACTTACCCAATCCACTAAGGAATGAAACTACAATACGCTATGAGGTATCGACTGAAGGAAGAGTCAATCTTTCTGTTTATGCCTTAACAGGTCAACTTGTAAAGACAATTGTAAATGAAAATAAAAAGATTGGTGTATATAACACTTCATGGAATGGTATCGATAACTCAGGTAGAAAGGTTGTCTCGGGTGTTTATATTTATAAACTAACGAATGGCAGCAGATCGGTATCGAATAAAATGACTATAATAAGATAATTTATAGTTTGATTTAAATATAAAAGCCCTGCATTTATGCAGGGCTTTTATATTATATGGGGGTGCATTTCTATATTCAACATTTTATAAACATCAGAGATCAAAAAGGGGGGGGGGAAATAATCACCCTCACCTCAATCCTCTCCCATCAAGGGCGAGGAAGAAAACCACGGAAGGGGAAATGGGAGT
>JAGLYS010000008.1 GCA_023132105.1 Caldifarciminota bacterium | reverse complement strand
GGGAGAGGATTGAGGTGAGGGTGGTTATATGTGAGAAGTGTGAGACAAGAAGTAGGAAGTTAAAAAACATAAACGTCAAAGCTAACGGTAATGGAATAGTGTCATGATTTCTATCTACAGTTTACGGCTATCAATCCCCTACCATAGTATCGATATGCACAAATCCTTTAGCATTTTATGCATATTTTCAGTATATGCACAGTGGTTGTGCATATAAAATATATTATGCACAAATATTCGACTTATTTGTGCATATAAGAAATTTAAGGACCAAATTCCCGTTCATTTCGTTCATATTATCCCTCTTTTAATAACTCATATAGTGCTATGTTCTTGAATACAAACTCCTTTCCTATCTTCTCCCTTTCCAATATCCCTATTTCTTCCAGTTTGTTAAGGTATTTGCTTGCAGTATTCCTCGATGACACGATTCCGCTCTCTATTAAGATAGAATATTTACAATATACTTGCGAGAACAGAATCTCTAACAGTTCAAATCTGTATATCTCATAAGCATCCTTTTGCATTTTTTCCTTGGTCTCCTCAAACAATTCCATTATATTTAACACCTTCTTGAGAGTATATTTAGAGGTTTCTTCCACAGCTCTTAGCATATAAAGCAACCATTTTTCCCAGTTTTTGCTTTTGGTCACTTCTAAAAGTAATCGGTAATATTCGCTCTTATGCTCGTTAATGTATTTTGAAAGGTACAACACAGGGTCATCCAGAAGACCATATGCAAAGAGCAGTAGTACATTTACAACTCTTCCTGCCCTTCCGTTTCCATCTTCAAATGGATGAATAGCTTCAAACTGATAATGAAGTATTGCCATTTTAATAAGTGGATCTATTTTATCAGATTTTGAGTTCGCGACAGATATCCAGTTATTTAATTTCTTCATGATTATATTCCTACAACATGGCGGAGTTTATGTTTTTATATGTCCATTCCCTATGTAAACAATGGAATCTCGGATACCATCCTCTTTGTCCTTGATATTTCTGTAAATCTTCTCTATTAGTTTAATGGAGAACTTCCTATTTTGTTTTATAACATCAAATGCGTCCGCTAATGCCTTTCCATATCTCAATACTTCCTTAGTATGTGGGTCTGCCTTTGAATCAGCAGTAAAGGCTCTAAATAATTTATCATTGGTAGTAAATATATTCTCAATAGATGAACTGTTCTTTGCTTCCTGCAGGCTCAAAGTATTAATAAATATCTTTGGATTTGGAATTGCCGATAATCTTCCTTTTAATTCAGCTAATGCCCGATTTGCTTTATTTGCCTGTTCATATATACTTAAAAGATGCCAATATTTTTCATTCGGTAAAATCTCCGGTAATTTATTATATGGTTTTTCAGTATTAAATCTCATTTTTCCCCTCCACTATCTTGATTTCGTACGGGGCTAAAGTGTATAATTCATACACCAATTGATCAATTTGGTTATTTAAAATATCAATTTGCTTTTTAAACATATTTTTTCATTTTCGATTTTGACATTATAATATTTTCACCTAATATTTACATTTATTCATTATTCTTACACCGCCAAATTGAATGATTTTATTC
>JAGLYS010000079.1 GCA_023132105.1 Caldifarciminota bacterium | reverse complement strand
CGCAGACAGGTCGTTTCACTCCTCGTAATGACAATTAAATGATTATTAGGGCGACCACAAGGGGTAGCCCCTACAATTCATAATCAATTTACGATTTACAATTCACGGTTTATGTCTTTGAACTTGCAACTTGCAACTTGTATCTGTCATATGTCCATACTATTTACTGCTATTAAAATGTATAACTTGACAAAAGCTTTTGATTTTAATAATATAAAGCTCATGAAAGGTGTTTTGCTTTGTGGTGGAAGTGGTTCAAGATTATTACCCCTAACCAGTGTGACAAATAAGCATTTATTGCCCATTGGTAATAAACCGATGATCTTTTATTCGATAGATAAATTTAAGGAAATCGATATTTCTGATATAATGGTTGTTACAGGAACCGAACATTTGGGAGATATTGTTTCGTTGTTGGGGAGTGGAGAAAGCAACGGGGTAAATTTTACATATCGCGTACAGGATAAACCGCTGGGAATTGCACATGCTATTGGACTTACGGAAGATTTTGTAGGTAAAAATGAATTTTTAGTTATTCTCGGTGATAATATTTTCGAATTTAATATGGTAAGGATAAAAAAACAATTTATGGATAGTATCAAATCAATTATAATATTGAATAAAAATTCAGAACCACATCGTTTTGGTGTTGCTGAAATCAAAAATAACAAATTAATAAAAATTGTCGAAAAACCTAAAAATCCATCTTCGGATCTTATAGTAACGGGTGTTTATTATTACAAACCTGATATATACGCTTACATTCGAAAATTAGTATTGTCCGAAAGAAATGAGTATGAGATAACGGATCTGCATAATATGCTGATTGCCGATGTTAAACTGGATTATATTATTGAAGATTCATATTGGAGTGATGCCGGTACATTCAAGACATATTTCGAGGTAAATAAAAGATATGGAAAAATTTAAAGCAGGTTTTGTTGCGATAATAGGATTGCCGAATGCAGGCAAATCCACACTCCTGAACCTGCTCATAGAAACCAAACTTGCACCTGTATCATCTAAACCTCAAATGACAAGAAAAAGCGTAATAGGGATACTAAACGGAGAAAATTATCAGTGTGTATTTGTTGATTCACCAGGTATAATTGATCCCGCTTATTTATTGCAGGAATATATGATGAAGGATATTAGAAGAAACATCGCAGATGCTGATATTCTTATCGTAGTTGTTGACATATCGAATATTTATAGAAACAGGAATTTGTTAATAGAAAAAATAAATCCTATCGTGAATAATTTTAAGAATAAAGTAATATTTGTTTTAAATAAAACAGATGTAGTAAAACAGGATAAGGTAATCGAGAATCTTAAATGGGTATCGGATAATTTTAAGTTTGATGAAATATTCCCTCTTTCCTGTAGAAGAGAGCAAAATGTAAAAGAATTAAAAGATATTATTGTAGAGTTTTTACCGGAAAATGAACCATATTATGATGAAGATTTAGTTGGTATTCAAAATATTCGATTTTTTGTCAAAGAGTATATACTTGAATCTATTTATCAATATCTACAGAAGGAATTACCGTATTCTTGCTTAATTGGGATAGAGGAATATAAAGAGCATGAGGATCGAAAGGATTATATTAGAGCTCTTATTTATGTGGAAAGAGAATCTCACAAACATATTATTATTGGAAAAAAAGGAGAAATGCTGAAGAAGATAGGAAAATCATCCAGGGAAAAGATAGAAAATTTGATTGGAAAAGGTGTGTATTTAGAGCTATATGTCAAGGTTCTTGAAAATTGGAAAGACAGAAAGGATATTATAAAAAATGTATATAAGGAGGACTAAAATGACCAAGAAACTTTTTATTGCAGGCATATTGATTTTGATGTTGTTGATTTCGTGTAAATCTAATAAGGGAGTTAAAAAAATGGCAGAAAAAGAGCAAAATAAAGAGAAGTTGAGTCTTGAAGAGGTTGAAAAAACTGTTATCAAAGGTGATGAGGTTGTAAAAATTACAATGGAAAGCGGTGAAGAGATCTATTTTATTTTCTATCCTGAAAAAGCACCACTTACATGTAAAAATTTCATTTATTTAACAGAGAAAGGTTTTTACAACGGGTTGAAATTTCACAGGGTTATTGTTGATTTCGTAGTTCAGGGTGGAGATCCTGAAGGGACAGGAGCAGGTGGTCCCGGATATTCTATAAAAGCTGAATTTAATGATTTATATCATGAAATCGGAACAGTTGCAATGGCAAGATCTCAGGAACCGAACAGTGCTGGCAGCCAATTTTATATCTGCCTTTCCAAATTAACGCATCTTGACAATAAATATACGATTTTCGGTCAGGTTGTTAAGGGAACAGAGGTCTTTCAGAGTATTCAGCAAGGGGATGTGATGAAAAAGGTTGAAATAATACATAATTCAACATATTACAATAAGTGAGAATGGAGGTTATAATGAAAAGATTATTACTTGTTGTCTGTCTGATCACTATTATCGTGGTAAGTTTTACAGGTTGTGAAACATCATTTATGACTGCTGGGAAGGTCTATTTGCAGCAATCTAACTATACAAAGGCAATGGAGCAATTTAAACTTGAGATTGAAAATGAACCAAACAAAGCCGATGGCTATTTATGGGTAGGAAAAACATTTGCTTATATACAAAAATATGACTCATCGGTTGTTTATCTTGATAAAGCAATGGTTGTTGATAAACAGGTTACAGAAAAGGATATTAAGACCGACAAAGGAAACTGGTGGCTTTATTATCATAATGCCGGAGTGCAATTAGTAGAGGATAAGAATATTGATATGGCAATAAAAAGGTTCAAATTCGCAATTGAAATTACTCCCGAATCTATTTCATCCTATAATATTCTCGGTTATTCATACTCTCTAAAAAAAGATTATCCGAATATGATAAATATATATGAAAAAGCAATAGAAATTGACAGTAAGAATTTACAGGCATATATTAATCTCGGGCAATATTATACCAATCAGGAGAAGTACAAGAAAGCAATCGAATACTTTGAAATTGCCAAGAAAATAGATCCTGATATGCCGAAAGCTTATTATTATGAAGGTGTTGCGTACAGTGGTTTAAATCAATATGATGAAGCTATTGTTAATTATAAAAAAGCTATTGAAATTTATAAAAAGAATGACGATAATAAGGCAATAAAAGATGTGCTCTTTAATATAGGTATTGTTTTGATGAGAAATAAAAACTATAAAGAGGCAATTCCATATTTACTTGAATTATTGGAGATTGATGATCAAGATAAGGATGCATTAATGAATGTCGGTACATGCTATATTAATACAAAGGAGTATAAAAAGTCTCTTCAAATCTTTAATAAACTTATTGAGATTGACCCTAATAATGCCGACGCTTATACAAATAGAGGTATTGCCAAACAGAAAATGGGAGATAAAAAGGGAGCAATGAAAGACATCAAAAAAGGGATGACCCTTCAGTAATACATTTTGTATATATATCATTATATATAAGCAGAATGAAGGTGGATATCCCCTTCATTCTGCTTATAATGGCAATATTTCCGCCATTTGATACCGGAACAATCGTATGAATTTTAATGTTTAATGTAAGAATATTCCCTCAAAATAATTATTGCAAATATATGTTTTATTGAAAATTCTAAATTCGGACATAAAGACTTTATCTCCTGATTTATAATATTACTCAGCTAATATAGATATGTTTGCTCCTTCGAATAAGTCCCTTCCGTCGGATAAAATTGGGACTATTGTATAGACACCTTTATTAAATGTATAAATATTGCCATAGAATTGATCATCATATATTTGTATTGTATTATAGAAATTAGGGTTGCCATTTATTTGTAATTGAGCAGTTAAGTAGTAGATTACACTATCAGGGTAGCCATAACTATTTCTCGGATCGATAAAAAAGTCATTTCCCAAGGGTAGTGAATCCGGAATATTATCATAATAAACTTTTATATGCTCAAGTTCTAAACTATCATATAATATTTGAGCATAAATATTAATACTATTACCGGCTTTGATATTTTGGGGAATATCATTAAGTAATTCAATATATTTGCCGGTAAATGTTTCTACATAAAACAGTAATGTATCGTTATATGCTATACCAATCCCAATACGATTGTAATGTTTATTCAGTATAGTTTTTCTATGCCCGTCGTTCGGGGGTTTTTCAGAGTACATATCATAGTTCAATTTTCTAATAATATTTTTAATATCTATTTTACCTTTTAATTCTATAAAACCAATTTTTAAGATTTTGTAATTTGCTCCTAAAGCTATATTCTCTCCAATAGCAAAAGCCCCGTTACTTTTCAATGAATATCGAATATAAGGCGGTATACCGTTTATGCTATAGTGTGAAAAATAGTTGTACTTTTTCATCTCATCAGCATGAAACTGAGCAGAAACTGCTGTAATAGAATCATACTCTACAGAGGGGATATTGTTCGATTCTCTCTCATTATTGATAATTCTTATCATTTTTGTTTTTAATAAATTGGGATTAACTTTTGAATATTCCGAGTTGGTAAAGAAAAAGTCTTTTAATTTATATATGAGAATGAGAATCAATAGTGAGTATATAATAATCCTGATAATAATCTTTAATTTCATAGTAGCTATTTTATATTAAATATTTGATATTGTCCAGAAGTCTCCCTCTTTATT
>JAGLYS010000078.1 GCA_023132105.1 Caldifarciminota bacterium | reverse complement strand
ATTATAAGGGAGAACCAATGGATCCTTATACTTTTATAAATGATTTTTTAAGGAAGGATTTTTATAGTTTTTTCAATGATTAATAATCAAATTATAAAAGAAGCAAAACTTGGAAATAATAAAGCGATTGAAAAATTGCTTTTTAGCGAAGAGAATAAATTATTTCATCTCATATTGAAAATGACAATGGATTTTGAGGATTCAAAGGATATTTTACAAGAAACATTTCTTTTGGCAATCAAACATCTTAACAGATTTAAAGAGGAATCACAATTCTCCACATGGATTTACAGGATTGCAGTAAATAAAACATTGAATTATTTAAAAAGGAAAGAGAGAGAGAGAAATGTAACAATTAATGATTGTTGCAGAAAGATGTATGATATAAAAGGTCTTGACAACGATATTATTTCATTTGAATTATATAAAAAAATGCAGGAAGCTGTTTATAAATTACCTGAAAAATATAGATTACCGTTCATTATGGCTAATATGGAGAATACATCATATTGTAATATCGCTAAAATTCTTGGAATAAAGAAAAATACAGTAAAAACGAGAGTGTTTAGAGCAAGAAACATGCTTAAAGATGCACTTAAAGGGTATCTCAATGAAATGTAAAGAAATAAGGAAGACATTAATTGATTATATTGATGGAAACATTGATAATGACCTAAAATTGATATTGGAGGAGCACTTAAAACATTGCAAAACCTGTTCTGAGCAGGTGAAATTACTGGATAAGGTTGTAAAGATATATAGGAAAGATTCACCTTTTCCTTTACAGGATGAAATGAGAAAGGAATTACTTAAAACTGTTAAAAAGTATTGTAAGAAATAATCTTGAAACCTTTTTATATTTAATTTGTCTAATAAAATAAAGGAAAACCATTAAGGAGGTGTTAAATGGGTCTTTTAGAAGAACAGGATAAAAAATTTCTACAGGAAGAGTTCAATAAATTCGCTAATGAAGTAAAAATAAATCTTTTTATATCCGAGAATGATTGCATATATTGTAATGATACAAAATCGATTTTAGAGGAAATTGCAGAAATTTCAGATAAAATCAAATTAGGTGTTTTTGATATGGATAAGAATAAAGATATTGTCAACAAATTCAAAGTGGAAAGAACACCTGCTACTATTCTTGAAGGGGGAAAAAACAATCTTGTATTTTATGGCATCCCTGCCGGATATGAATTCAGTTCACTTATTGAAGATATTATAGATCTGGGAAATAAGGATTTTGATATAGGTGAAGAACTGAAGAAATTCGCAGAAACACTTGATAAAGAGGTGAATATAAAGGTATTTGTAACAACATCATGTCCTCATTGCCCAAAAGCAGTAAGAACAGCACATAAGTTGGCTATGATTGCTCCAAATGTAAGAGCTGAAATGATCGAAGCACAGGAATTTCCTGAACTCTCGAATAGATATAATGTAGGGGCTGTTCCCAGGGTTGTTATAAATGAAAATACATATTTTGAAGGTTCATTACCTGATCGCCAATACATTGAAAAAATAAAAGAAGCAATATAAATGATTCGGAGGCATCTATGAGTTTTTCATTAGGGGCTTTAAAAACAAAGGGAAAGATTAAAAACTCTTATGATCTTATAATAATAGGGGGAGGACCTGCAGGATTAACAGCTGCAATATATGCAAGAAGAAGTGGGTTAGGTACCCTTGTTATAGAACAAATGATTACGGGGGGGAATATAGTATCAACGGAGATGGTGGATAACTGGCCGGGAGATTTTAACGGTGTTACCGGGGAAGAGCTTGGCAATAGAATGACTAAACATGCAAAAAGGTTTGGAACTAATTTTCTTGATGATGATATCGAATCAATTGAATTGAAAGGGGCAATAAAGGTAGTGAGTTCGGGCAACAGGGAATATATGGCAAAAACTATAATTATAGCTACAGGAACACATCCGAAATCTATTAATGTTCCGGGTGAAAAAACATATAAGGGACATGGAATTTCGTATTGTGCCACATGTGATGCCCCCTTCTTTAAAGGGAAGGACATTGTAGTAATCGGAGCAGGCAATTCTGCAATAGAGGAGTCTCTCTATCTGCTTAATTTCGTTAGATCCATTACATTTGTTCAAGATCTTCCTTTTATTACAGCTGATAAAATTCTTGCCGATGAAATTAAGGGCAATAAAAATGTAAAATTTCATTTCGAGCATCTTGTTAAGGAATTTAAAGGAAATAACAATAAGCTTACATCTGTCATTGCAGAAGACAGAAAAACCGGTAAGTTAAAGGAGATAAAGACGGAGGGATGTTTCGTTTATATCGGATTGATTCCGAATACGGATCTTTTTACAAATCAGATTAAATTAAATAGATATGGATATATTGATGCAGGAGAAGATACTTCTACATCTGAAAAAGGTGTATTTGTAGCAGGGGATGTAAGGGAAAAATTGCTCAGACAGATTGTAACAGCTGTTTCGGATGGTGCTGTTGCTGCGTTTCAGGCGAAGAAATATATTGACTCAATAACGGGAGGTGATAAATAATGTCAGACGCAAAAAGGCAACTTAGTGTTGTCGTTTTTTCCACACATACATGTTCATGGTGTAAGAAGGTGAAATCATATTTTAAATCTCACAATATAACATTTAAAGATATTGATGTTTCAAGGGATGTAAATGCTGCAAGGGATATGGTCAGACGAACCGGGCAACAGGGTGTTCCTGTTATTCTAATCGGAAACAGAACTGTTGTAGGATTTAACAAAGCTTTAATCGATAAATTATTGGAGATAAAATGATGAGAAGATACCATATTGCGATTATAACAATTATACTATTCTCTGTTTTGATGCTCGGTTGCAGTAGGGATGCAGGCAAAGGCAGAAAGATGTCTATCGATTTTACACTTACGGATCTGGAGGGGCAATCATTTACACTTTATGATAATAAAGGGAAGGTTATAGTAATGGATTTTTGGGCAACCTGGTGTGCCCCCTGCAGGTCGGAAATTCCCGAACTAACAAAAATAAGTAATGAATATAAGGAGAAAGGGGTAATAGTGATAGGCATTGGTCTTGATGATAAGGAAAGGCTTGCAGATTTCAGTAGAGAATATAGTATTAATTATGATATACTTGTTGGAACTCAGGATATTGCAAAAAGGTATGGCGTTAAAGGCATCCCTACAACATACATCCTTGATAAAACGGGGAGGATTGTTAAGAAATTTGTCGGTTATATGCCGGGGATGGAGAAAGAAATTAAGAAAGCTATTGATGAAGCGTTAAAGGAATAGAATTTCTATTTTCTTATAACAAAAAATATAATCAAGCTCTCGGGTGAGCTTGATTATATATTTTTTTGAGTTTTGTTCTTGTAATATGTGTATAAATTTGTGTTGTTCCGAGAGAAACATGACCTAAAAGAACCTGTACCGCCCTTAGATCTGCACCGGAATCGAGCAAGTGTGTTGCAAATGTATGCCTTAATGTGTGTGGGCTTGCCTTCTTTCCGGGCGCTACCTGATTGATGTAAAACTTAACAATTCTGATAAGTGACCGTTGGCTGAGTCTGGTGCCACTCTTATTTATAAATAGTGCTTGTTCTCCATTTATAGCTTTTTTGTTTCTGACAATTAAATAATTTCTTATAGATGTCTTTGAATTTTGATTGAATGGCATTATTCTTTCTTTTTTTCTTTTTCCCAGAACGAGAATTGTTTCATTTTCAAAATCTATATCATTAATATTGATATTAATACACTCGGATGCTCTCATTCCTGTGGAATAAAGAATTTCCAAAATGGCTCTATCTCGTATGCCTTTAAATTTTCTTGTATCCGGAACAGTCATCATATTGTTGATTTCCGTAACAGTCAGAAATGTCGGTAATTTATGCTCCATTTTAGGTGCCTTTATTAGTAGAACGGGATTTTTTTCTATACAATTTATTGATACAAGGTATGAGAAAAAAGATTTTAAGGTTGATAGTTTTCTATTTGCAGAACTTCTATCAAAGCCATATTTCATAAGAGAAGAGATAAAAGCTCTTATATGTGAACGATTTATCTGATTTATATATTCCGTACCATATAAATCATTCAGGAAATTATAAAATTGAATAATATCATGTCTGTATGAGATGATAGTATTTATAGAAAATCTCCTTGTATTTAAAAGATGTTTTAGAAACCTTTCTCTATATTTTGTAAAATTTCCACTCTCTGTTTTTCTATCCATTTTTTTGCCTTTTCAACCATTAATTCTCGTTTTTCTCTTTTTTTAAGTTTTATATCAATAGGGGGAAATAATCCGAAGTTAATATTCATTGGCTGTATCTTATCCGATACATTTTCGAACAGATATCCCAACAATGCTCCGGTCGGTGTGTTTTTTGAAAAACTATAGTATGATCTGTCTTTTATATAACGATCCATCTGTATCGCGGAAATAAACCCTGTCATTACAGATTCTATATAGCCCTCAACTCCTGTAATTTGTCCTGCAAGAAAGATATTGTTTTTTGTTTTTAATGAAAGATTATAATTGAGGGATTCCTTTGCGTTAATATATGTGTTTCTATGCATTGAACCCAATCTTACAATCTCAACATCCTTTAGTGCCGGAATAGATTTGAGTATTCTCTTTTGTTCCCCATACTTCATACGGGTTTGAAAGCCCACGATATTAAGAATTGTCCCCTCCTTATCTTCTCTTCTTAGCTGGATAATAGCATATGGTTTGTTAAAGGATTCTGGGGAATTAAGTCCTACGGGTTTCATCAAGCCAAAGCGAAGTGTGTTTTCCCCTCTTCGTGCAATTTCCTCGACAGGAAGACAGCCTTCAAAGAAGAGTTCTTTATCAAAATCATGAACATCTGCTTTTTCAGCGCTATTTATCATTCGAACAAGTTTAAAATACTGATCCTTCGTTAATGGGATATTCAGGTATGCGTCATCATTGTTATATCTTGAGCCCCAAAATGCTTTACTCATATCTATAGATTCTCTAATAACAGTTGGGGAAATAGCATCATAAAAATAGAGATTATCATTATTTAAGTGTCTACCTATACTATTTGCTAAGAACTTTTCGGATAATGGACCTGTTGCAATAATTGTATTAATATTTTCATCAATTTTAGTAATATGCTCTCTTATTACTTCAATATTGCTGTTATTGTAGAGTGTTTCCGTTATATCGTTAGAAAATTTCTCCCTATCGACAACAAGAGCTTTACCTCCTTTGATATTGTTTTTCTCTGCAACTTCCATTATCAAAGAATTATACCGACTTAATTCATATTTTAGCAATCCATGAGCATTGATAAGTTCTGTAGATTTAAATGAATTACTACATACAAGTTCGGCGAGATAATTCGTCTTATGGGCTTCGGTTGATTTTTTTGGTCTTTGCTCAAAGAGTTTAACGGAATATCCGATTTTTGCAAGTTGATAAGCGGCCTCAGAACCTGCAAGACCACCCCCAATCACATAGATTGCTTTATTCATCTATTGTGTGTTTACATTTGCTGCAGATCAGTTTTACATCTTCGTTTTTCCCCTTATGCTCTTCCATATAATAATTCCCGCATTTCGAGCAAATCTTATTCACAGGTTTATACCATGTGCTGAATTTGCATTTCGGATAATTACTGCATCCATAGAATATTCTGCCCTTTTTGCTTCGTCTCTGTATAATTTCACCATTGCAATTTTCTTCGGGGCATTTGACACCGATAGGGATTGCTCTTGTATATTTGCATTTCGGATAGTTGCTACAAGCTATAAAATTGCCAAATTTCCCGTTTGCATATATAAGATCTGCTCCACATTCAGGGCATTTTTCTCCAACGGGTTTAATTGTTTTTGCTTTTTTCTCTATTGGTTTTGTATATTTACATTTAGGGTAGTTGCTGCAAGCGAGGAATTTGCCGAATCTTCCCCATTTTAAAATTAACGGAGATCCACATTTTGGACACCTCATATCCGTTGTTTTTTCTATGTTTTTCTTTATCGATTCTTTATTTTGATCAATCTTGTCCATTTTTTCTTTTAATTTCGGATAAAAATCATTTATCAAATCTATATATTGTATTTTGCCATTTTCAATTTCATCTAAATCTTTTTCCATACCCGAGGTAAATTTTATATCAAATATATCAGGAAATAGTTGAATAAGAGTTTTTTCTACAATCTCTCCGAGTTCTGTCGGATGAAGTTTTTTTTCAATTATTTCGACATATTTCCTGTCAAGAAGTCTTGATATTATCGATGCATATGTACTCGGTCTTCCAATTCCCTTTGACTCCAAATCCTTAACAAGCGTTCCTTCCGTATACCTTGAATGTGGTTTTGTAAAGTGCTGTTCGGTAATTATATCAAGAGGAATAAGTTTATCGCCTTTATTGAGAAAAGGAATTATTTGAATATTATTAAGTTTTACAGGATATATTTTAGTGAATCCATCAAATTCAAGAATAGAAGCTTTTCCACGGAATGTATGTCTTTCATCGAAAAGATCAACCTTTGTTTCGTTATAAATAGCCGGTGCCATCTGACTTGCAAGGAATCGCGTAAATATCAATTTATATAATTTATACTGTTCGGGGGAAAGGAAATTCTTTATACTTTCAGGGGAATGTCTAATGTTTGTAGGTCTAATTGCTTCATGTGCTTCCTGTGCGAATTTTTTTGTTCTCTGTTTTATCTCTTTTGTTTGTATGTAATCTTTCCCAAAGATTTCTTCGATGTAAAGTTTTGTGCTTTCTTTCGCTTTGCTTGAGATTCTGATAGAATCCGTTCTCATATATGTAATAAGTCCGGTACTGCCCTTTTTTCCAAGACCGATACCTTCGAAAAGTTGTTGAGCAACTATCATAGTTTTCTTTGCCGAGAAATACAATCGTCTCGATGCTTCCTGTTGAAGCGTACTGGTTATATATGGAGCAGGTGGTTTTAATTCCTTTTTATTTTTTCTATAATCAATAACCTTAAATGTCGATTTCAAAAGGGAAGATTTGATTGAATTTGCATCTTTCTCATTGTTGATTTCCGGCTTTTTATTATCGATTAAGATAAGATCACAGGAGAAACTATCGTTTTCTTCACCAAACAATCCCTTAATTGTCCAGAATTCATCCTCTTTGAATATTTTTATGTTATCTTCCCGTTCACATATAAGTCTTAGAGCTACGGTTTGAACACGACCTGCACTGAGTCCAAATCTTATAAGTTTCCAGAGGTAGGGACTTATTAAATATCCAACCAATCTGTCCAATATCCTTCTTGCTTTCTGTGCTTCAACCCTTTCCATATTAATATCCCCGGCATTATTGATGGCTGTATTGCAGGCATCTTTTGTTATTTCATAGAAGAGAGCTCGTTTAACATTTTTGTTTTTTACAATACTTTTTATAAAAAATGCGATGGCTTCTCCTTCCCTGTCAGGGTCGGTAGCAATAATAATATTTTCGGCGAGAGAAGCTTCGTCCCTAATATTCCTTATCACTTTGGTTTTTCCCTTAATCTGTATATATTGGGGTTCGAAATTATTTTTAATGTCAATGCCTAATTTTGATTTCGGAAGGTCTATTATATGACCTACACTTGAAATTACTTTATATTCCTTTCCGAAATACTTTTGTATTGTTCTCGCTTTTGTAGGTGATTCGACAATAATAAGTGAAAACATATTAATGTATAAATTGCTCTTCTATTGATTTTTGAGGCAATATCAATTCAGGAGGTTCATTGAATAGCATTATTGAAACCAATAATTTAACTTCATCCTCGCTTACTCTATGTGCCGAATAACTTGTAATATCATCGATAATGGTTTCAAATTGCTCCTTTGTAAGGATATTGTAATATGATAATCTGTACAGGTATTTAATTGCATTTTTTGAGAAGTAGGCACTTTCCAACGGACTAATAGAACGCTCTAAAACATTTCTGTTATTCGAGCGAATGCTAAAATTTATTGCTTTTTCAATTTCATATATGCCATATCCTTCTATAAGAAGAATATTTTTTATCTCTGGAATGTGTAATCCCTGAGATTTCTTTTCCTTTATAAACAAAACTATATCAACTATACTACCAATCATTTCACCGTAATCTAACACATTTAATTCAGTTTGACAAGAGGGGAAATTTATTTCGGGTATATATAACAGTTGCAGGTTACAAAAGGCGTAAATTGTAAATTGCAATTATATAATTGTAGGGGCACGATGCATCGTGCCCTAATTCGTGAAATAGAAATAAATGATATTTCCACTCTCTCCTCCCTTTTCTGTCATTCCTGCCTCACCTCCTTGTCATTCTACCTTTCCTTGTCATTCTGAACTTGATTCAGAATCTCATACCTTTCCACTAATCCCATCGTCGTCATCGCGAGAAGTAAAACGACGAAGCAATCTATGTTCACTCTTGTGGGATTGCTTCACTTCGTTCGCAATGACATGTTTATTTTTGTTAATCGTTAACCGTAAATTGTAGGGGCGACCCCTGTATCTGCCCCTATGCCATTCCTGTCATTCTGAATTTATTTCAGAATCTTGTCTTCCATAATTGTATTCCCCTTTCAGTGCTTTTCTTCCTCTCCCTTGATGGGAAAGGACTGAGGTGAGGGTGATTGTATAGATAATTAATATATTAATTGTCTTTCTGGAATTGGTTCATCCTAACTCAATAATTCCAATCGGTATGACAAAATGGTAATCTATTTAATTCGTCTTTGTAAAATTTCCATTTAGGTATAAATTCATTCATATATTTTGTAAATATTTTATTATGGCTTCTTTCCAATAAATGCACTAATTCATGAATTATTATATATTCCAAACATTCCGTTGGTTTCTTTGCCAATTCTAAATTCAGCCAAATTCTTTTTGCTCTTGTATTACAAGTCCCCCATCTGGTACGCATTCTTTTGATACCGAATTCGTTTAAATATATGAGTTACAGTGGGAAAATGATAGGTGAAATGATTTTTAATGTGTTTTATTAAAAACTAAATATAGTAAAATCAATATTTTCTCATCACTACAATATATTCGTTATTCATTGTTGTTTCAGTTTTTCCGATTTCATTTGTCGGACTATTTTTACTTGGCATTCTTTTATTCGGTATATTCCTAATAAAAGTATTTTTGTATTCAAAACCGTTTGCTTCAAAAAATGCTCTTGTAATTTTATCTGTTGGTAAAGTTATTCCTTTTACTTTACGATTCCCTACAACATAACACGCATAACCGCCGCTTTTTAAAGTAACTGAAACATTATTTATTGATTTATAATAGTCTTTGTAAAAACTATATACTTCTTTTGCTCGTTTATTATCTTTTATCGCAATTTTTTCTATGATTTTATCCACAATATTAATTCCAAATTTATGAATATTACTTATTTTGCCACCCATCAATTTGTTATCAATTTGGTTGGCGTTTTCAATCCCGAGCCATTGATTTGACAAGCGAGAAAATTGTCCGTAAGCAACAGTTGTTCTACTATCTCCATAAGGAGGAGAAGTTACAATAATTTCAATAGATTTCTCAGGAATATTTTCAATGGTTTCAACAGTGTTAAAGCCAAAAATCTGAGCTTTTGCATTAATATATTTTGTTTTATCAAGATAATCGATTAATCCTCTTCTATTTCTTGCAAGTTTTGAAATGATCATTGAAAAAGCATCAGGATTAAATTTTTCTCTTTGTTTTTCTGGTATTCTATAAAGCTTAAACTCGCTATTTCGAGTAAAACTACTTTCTCTTACTGTTTCACTAAATGCTACATAAAACAGATCTTTAACATTTTTATCACTTATATTATCTATAAATTGCTTTATGATAGCTAATTTATTTTGTGTTTTTTTTGAAAACCAAAAATCAATGTTCTTAAAGTTTGGAATAACAATATTAGGTTCGTTAATACCAAAGTTTAGAGAGAATGAAAAATCATTAAACTCTTTTAAATATAAATCCAAAATTTGCAATTCTATCTTTGCTGTTTTTGTTTTTGCAATTAACCGTGCCAATGGGTTTAGGTCTGTTCCGACTGCATTTATACTTTTTAGAATCGCTTCCACAAGT
>JAGLYS010000077.1 GCA_023132105.1 Caldifarciminota bacterium | reverse complement strand
GCATCATCGAGAGGTATAAATATATCACTGATCTCTTCCAGATCACTGTCATGCGGAGCAAATGTTATAATCTTACCAAGTCTTGTTTTAACCTCATTAATGTGGGAAATAATCATATCCTTGTCTTCCAGAGTCGATAAAAAAATAATCGGATACCGGTCATAAACAATTGCAAGAGGTCCATGCTTGAATTCAGAGGAGAACATACCTTCAGCATGAATATACATAACCTCTTTCATTTTTAAAGCTCCCTCCATTGCTATTGGATACATAATCCCATATCCGAGTATGTGTATATCGGTAATATCTTTGAGTTCTTCCGCAAGACTATCAATCCTCGATTGTTCAATATCTATAAATTGAGATAACATTTCAGGCATCATCTCAAGATCGGAAATATCACCACTCCCCTTATATTTTAAAGCCAGATAGAGAAAAACACCGCATTGATTAATAAATGTCTTTGTAGCAGGTACACTTATTTCAATATCGGATACGGTAGGTAAAACAATATCTGCACTATACGCAAGTGTAGAACCGAGTACATTTACAACACCTATTACAGTTCCTTTAATATTCTTTTTAAAATAATCCACACCATTTTTAACATCTTTTGTTTCCCCACTTTGAGAAACAGCTATAAGAACATCTCCGTCTTCGAGACAATTCCCATACCTCTCAATAAAATCCGATGCAAATGTAGCATTTATATTCACACCGTTTAATTTGGAAAAATAGTATGTGCCAAGTCTTGCTGCATGATAACTTGTCCCTGAACCAATCATATATATATTATTGGCTTTCATTAAAACATCGATTGCTTTGTTATATTCACTGTGTTCTTTAATAACACCTATAAGGTGTTTGAATTTTTCCGGAGTTTCATTTATCTCCTTCTCCATAAAATGTCTGTAATTGCCAAGTTTTATATCTTCAACATCAAGTTCATTTATTTCCGGTTCTCTATGAATCTCACTTCCATCTATTAATGATTTTATCTTATATGAATCGAATGTAAATTCTACGAATTCATTATCAAGAATTGGAAGAACCAAATCCGTATGATCAAGGATAGAAATGAGATCACTGGATAAACATATATAACCGTCAGCTTTTCCTAAAAACAGTGAAGAACCTTTCTTAACAGCATACATTCTTTCTTTTTCTATCTCGGTAACAATATATGCATAATCTCCGCGTAACCTGATGTTTGTTTTAATAATTGCATTTTTTATATTATCGGATTTTTCCATCTCCTCTTCAAGAATATGTATAATCATCTCCCCATCGTTAGTCCCTTTTAAATTATGCCCATTATTCCTAAGTTCCGATATCAG
>JAGLYS010000076.1 GCA_023132105.1 Caldifarciminota bacterium | reverse complement strand
CTCAATAGTAATGCTATTGGCTCTTGAAACTTGTCACTTGATACTTGTATCTGATATATGTCTATACCTATCTACAACATCTATGTGTTTTAATATTGACACTTGTATGATTATATGATATATAGCATTTCTATGGATGATAGACTGGTAATATCTGGAGGTAACAGATGAAGACTTATGTCGCAAAAAAGGAAAATATCGAAAGAAAATGGTATGTAATAGACGCTAAAGATAAAGTATTGGGAAGACTCGCAGTTCAGATTGCTGATATTCTCAGAGGTAAGAATAAAGTTATATATACTCCTCATGTAGACACTGGTGATTTTGTAGTAGTTATCAATACAGATAAGCTTCATTTTACAGGTGATAAACTTAATCAAAAAACATATCACAGCCATTCGGGATTTATAGGCAATGCAAAGAGTGTAGTGTTGAAAATGATGATGAAAAAGCATTCTGATAGAGTATTAAGACACGCTGTAAGGGGAATGATACCCAAAAATAAACTTGGCAGAAAAATGCTCAAGAAGTTAAAAGTATATAAACAAAACGAGCATCCACATCAAGCTCAAACCCCTGAGCAAATAAGTTAGCTAATAGGAGGTAAATTACGGAACAGATAAGAGCTACTGGCAGAAGAAAGGAAGCTTCAGTAAGTGTAATTCTCAGGCAGGGAACAGGTAAGAGAAGAATTAATGGTAAGAATTTCACTGATTATTTTGGTAGAATGGATCTTATAGTTAATATTGAACAGCCGTTTAAAATTACAAATATGACTGAAAATTATGATGTCATTATTAATGCCAAAGGTGGTGGTATAGCAGGACAAGCTGATGCAGTAAGGCTTGGTATAGCAAGAGCTTTGGTTAATGAGCATCCTGAACTTAAAAAAGTATTGAAGCAAGCAGGATTCCTGACCAGGGATGCCAGAGTTAAAGAAAGAAAAAAATATGGATTGAAGAAAGCAAGAAAGGCTTTCCAATTTTCAAAGAGATAATTTCAAAATTCACACACCGACTATCTGTATGAGAGGATAGTGCCTATCAGGTTTACTCTTATTGTCGGTGGAGGAAAAACTATTTTTTTATAGGAGGAAAAATGATTGATGTAAGTGTTAAAACTTTACTCGAGGCCGGAGCACATTTTGGTCATAGAACATGGAGATGGAATCCGAAAATGAAGGATTTTATATATGGAGAAAAAAACGGAATACATATAATTGATGTTGAAAAAACGCTTGAGCATTTACAAGAGGCATATGAGTTTGTATGTGACCAGACAGCAGAAGGGAAAAAAGTTTTGATGGTAGGAACAAAAAGACAGGCAAAGGATATAATATTTGAGTGCGCAGAACAATGTAATGCATATTATGTTACTAATAGATGGCTTGGAGGAATGTTAACTAATTTCAGGACAATAAAAAAAACTATTGCAAGAATGCTTGATTATGAGAAGATGGAAATTGATGGAAGAGCAAGTAATATGCCTAAAAAAGAGGCGTTAAAAATCCACAAGGAAAGAATAAAGCTAAATAAGTATCTCAATGGTATAAAAGATATGACCAATTTGCCTGATATACTCTTTATAATTGATATAAAAAATGAAGATATAGCATATAAAGAGGCATTGAAACTTAGAATTCCAGTTGTAGCTATTGTTGATACAAATATTGATCCTGATAATATTGATTATCCGATACCGGGAAATGATGATGCAACCCGTTCTATCAATCTTTTTACTTCAATAATAGCCGCAGCAATTGAAGAGGGCAATGAGATTCATGATAAATTGAAGGAAAGAGCCAAAGAGGAAGTAATGATAGAAAAAAGCAAGGTAGAGGAAGATAAGGATATAGATAAAAAGGTGGAAAAAATAGAAACCAAACAGGTAAAAAAGACAGTAAAAAAAGCAACTGTAAAAAAGGTCATCAAGAAGGAAACGATTAAAACCACAAAAAAAACCGAAACAAAGGCTAATGAAAAGCCAAAAAAAACAGATGTTAAAGATATAGAAAAAAAGGAAAAGAAAGCCGATAAAAAAGCCAACAAGTTAAATAAAGAAACAAAAAAAGTTGTTAAAAAGACAAAAAAATCTGAGTAAGGGAGGATGGAATGAAAGTAACTCCTGAAATGGTAAAAGAATTAAGAAAAACAACGGGAGCTGGAATTTTAGCTTGTAAAAATGCTCTTGTAAATAATGATTGTAATATTGATAAAGCTGTGGAATATTTACGAAAACAGGGTGTAGTAAATGCTGTTAAGAAAATGTCAAGGGAAGCTAATCAGGGAATTATCGAATCATACATTCATCCGGGATCGCAGTTAGGAATTATGGTTGAGCTCAATTGTGAGACGGATTTTGTTGCAAGAACAGTAGATTTTAAAGAACTTGCCCATGAGATTGCTATGCATATTGCAATAGCTTCTCCCAAGTATATAAAAAAAGAAGATGTCTCTAATGAGATTATTGATAAAGAAAAAGAAATATATACAGAGCAGATGAAAAAATCAGGAAAACCGGATAAGGTTATTACTAATATTGTTGAAGGAAAAATTAGAAAGTATTATAAAGAGGTATGTCTTCTCGAACAGGAATATGCAAGAGACAGTTCAGTTACCGTACAAGAACTCATTAAAGGGTTTATTGCCAAACTGGGGGAAAATATTTCCGTAAGGAGATTCGCAAGATTTAAAATAGGAGAAGAATAATGCATCGCCCCCGCTATAAGAGGATTGTTTTAAAACTAAGCGGGGAAATTCTTTCGAGAGAAGGCAATGTTATTGATCCCGTTATTGTAGATAAACTCACTGATGATATTATCGAACTCCATAATTATAATATAGATATTGGTCTTGTAATTGGCGGAGGTAATATAGTAAGGGGACAACAAGCTGTTAGTTCACTTCAGATTGACAGGGTTCAAGCTGATTATATGGGGATGTTGTCAACAGTAATAAATTCATTGGCAGTACAGAGTGCTCTTGAAAAAAAAGGTGTTTTTACAAGAGTTATGACTGCGATCACAATGTCAAATGTTGCCGAACCTTATATTAGACGAAGAGCCCTGAGACATATTGAAAAGGGAAGAATAGTAATATTTTCATGTGGAACAGGCAACCCCTATTTTTCTACCGATACTGCTGCTGCGCTAAGGGCTATTGAAATCGGAGCTGATATAATTATGAAAGGAACAAAGGTTGATGGTGTGTTTAGTAGCGACCCATTAAAAAACAGTAAAGCAGTTCTTTTGAAAAATATATCATATCTTCATTTTATTAAAAATGGATATAAGGCAATGGATACAACGGCTGTGAGTTTATGTATGGAAAATAATCTCCCAATCGCTGTTTTTAATCTATACACTAAAGATAATATGAAGAATATTGTTTTGGGTAAGGATATCGGAACAATAATTGACTGTGGAGGACAAGAATGAATAAAGAGGCAATAAAATTAACAAAAGAAAGAATGCAAAAATCAATTGAATCACTTAAACATGAATTTAATAAGGTAAGAAGCGGAAGACCAAAAATAGGACTTTTTGAGGATATTCAAGTTAATTACTATGGGAATTTAACACCTCTTAATCAAGTAGCAAATATATCTATTCCGGATGCCACTTTAGTGATTGTTCAACCATGGGATAAATCACAACTTGAGAGTATTGAGAAAGCAATTCAAGTTGCAAATTTAGGATTTAATCCTACAAATGACGGTAAAGCTATAAGAATTAATATTCCTTCTCTTAGTGAAGAAAGAAGAATTGAAACCAGTAAGATTGTTAAGAGGATGGGAGAGGATTCAAAAGTTGCCATAAGAAATATACGAAGAGATTCTAATGAAGATATAAAAGGATTGCAAAAAAGCGGAGATATTTCCGAGGATCAAAGGGATCTTGATCTTGAAGAAATTCAAAAAATAACCGATAATTATATTGAAAAAATCGAAAAAATGGTGAATGATAAGATCAAGGAAGTTATGGAAGTATAATGAGGGAAAACAAGCCTGATGTCCCATTACATATTGCCATTATAATGGATGGAAACGGGAGATGGGCAAGAAAGCGGAATCTACCCAGAGTAATGGGGCATAGAGAAGGGGCAAAGAGGGCCAAAGAAATTGTTAAAAATGTGGGAGAATTAGGAATAAAGTATCTAACACTATATACATTTTCTACTGAAAATTGGAAGAGATCTCTTGATGAAGTAAGTTTTTTAATGAAACTTTTTATAAAAACAGCGAAAGAGCAACTTAATGATCTTATTGCAAATAATGTCAGAGTTAGAATTATTGGAGAGCAACAAAAACTACCTAAGGATGTTTTGAATGTTATAAGACGGATCGAAGAGAAAACGGAATTTAATACGGGTCTGAATTTGATATTGGCTGTCAACTATGGAGGAAGAGAGGAAATTGTTCAGGGGGTGAAAAAAATTATCAAAAGGATTAAAAATAATGAATTAGAGGAAAAGGATATAAATAGTGAGAATTTTTCACAATACCTTTATATAAAAGATATTCCTGATCCTGATCTTGTTATACGCACAAGTGGTGAGATTAGAATATCTAATTTCCTTTTATGGCAAATTGCCTATTCTGAATTCTATTTTACAGATATATTATGGCCTGATTTCGATAAAGGAGAATTGTTGAAGGCATTATCGGTATACAATAGTAGAGATAGGAAATTCGGTAATGTCTAAATATAACAAAAATGAAGTAGCATTAAGATTTTTAACAGCTTTTTTCTGGGTTCCACTCATAATCTTTCTAATTTATCTTGGAAATTACTATTTCGGTATATTTATTGCCCTATTGTGTGCTGTTTCGTCATTTGAATTTTTTAAAATACTTGAATATAAACAAATGGCTCCTCATAAATTATTCGGATCAATAATGGGAGCAGCAATTGTTCTTACAATGTTTTATCATAGCTATTTTTTCCTGTTTCTTATACTGGCACTTGGTTATCTTATCATAAGCATATTTGAACTGACAAGAACTACAACTGACAGACCGATTTATCATGTGGCTTCAACGGTATTGGGTGCCTTCTTTATTCCATGGCTCCTTGGACATTTGATTTTTCTAAGACAATTACCTCTTTATTTTGATTTGCCATATAGAAATGGATTTTATTTTGCGTTATTGCCATTTGCTTTAGGCTGGTTAGGTGATTCGGGAGCATATTTTGTAGGTATTCGATTTGGAAAGCATAAATTATTATCCAGGGTTAGTCCTAAGAAATCTTGGGAAGGAGCTATTGGAAATATAATATTTTCTATTTGTGGTGTTTTTTTTATAAAGGTTATATCCGGGGATCTGTTGAATTATTATGATGTATTTGCCATTGGCATAATCGGTTCAATTCTTAGCCAAATCGGAGATTTAACGGAATCTCTTTTTAAGCGTGACTTGAATATCAAAGATACATCGAAATTTCTTCCCGGGCATGGTGGGCTTTTGGATAGATTCGATGGATTTTTATTTATGGTTCCGTTCATTTATTATTATCTATATTTGAAAATGGTTTTGTTCTTATGATAAAAAAAGTTACAATACTTGGTGCTACAGGATCAGTCGGATTGAATACGATTGAGATATTAGAAAAATATAAAGATAAATTTGCATTATATGCAATTTCTTGCGATACTAATGTCAAGAAATTTTATAATATAGTTGAGAAATTTAATCCTGTTTACGGAATTATTACGAATAAAAACGAGTGCTTTAGGTGTAAAAGTGATTATAAAGGAACTACTGAAATATTATGTGGAACAGAAGGCATAGATGAAATTATAGAGA
>JAGLYS010000075.1 GCA_023132105.1 Caldifarciminota bacterium | reverse complement strand
AACACCTCAAGAGATGAATCTTGCCACAAAGGGAAATTCTATATTACCCACATTAGAAGAGGTAATGCCTGAAGTTTATCAGGAATTAGTTGTAATTAGGGATAAACTCGAAAACCATTATAGGGATATGCAAGATATAGAATTTACAATCGAGAATGGAAAGCTTTGGATGCTTCAAACCAGAAATGGAAAAAGGACAGGTAAGGCAGCTATAAAAATAGCAGTTGATATGGTGAAAGAGGGCTTAATTTCAAAAGAGGAAGCACTTATGCGTGTAGAACCAATGCAACTTGATCAACTCCTTCATCCGATAATTGATCCTATAGAGATAAAAAACCATAAACCTTTTGCAAAAGGCCTTGCGGCATCTCCAGGTGCTGCTATAGGTAAAGTCGTATTTTTTCCTGAAGAAGCTATAGATGCAAAGGAAAATGGAATAGATACAATACTTGTTAGAACGGAAACATCTCCCGAGGATGTTGCAGGTATGAATGCATGCAATGGGATATTTACATCGAGAGGAGGAATGACATCACATGCTGCCGTAGTTGCGAGAGGTATGGGTAAAACATGTGTAGTAGGTTGCGAGGCAATAACGGTAGATTATAAGACTGAAACGATAAAAATAGGTGATCTTACGATAAATAAGAATGAATATATAACGGTAGATGGTACATCCGGTAATGTATATCTTGGCAAACTTAAAACAATAGATCCAAAGATAGAGGATGATTTTCATGACTTTATGGTATGGGTAAACGAGACAAGAAGACTTGGAGTAAGGGCAAATGCCGATACACCACATGATGCCAAAGTTGCAAGGGATTTTGGAGCACAAGGTATAGGGTTATGTAGAACAGAACATATGTTTTTTGCTGAGGATAGAATAAAGATAATGAGGGAAATGATTCTTTCCGGTTCCAGAGAGGAGAGGGAGAAAGCACTTGCAAAGGTACTCCCGATGCAGAAAGAAGATTTTGCAGGAATATTTAGAGTGATGGATGGATATCCTGTAATTATAAGATTATTGGACCCACCTTTGCATGAATTTCTACCTGAAGATAAAGAACTTATAAAAGAACTTGCTGATGAGATGAATCTTTCAGTTGAAGAGATTAAAGAAAAAATCGATTCATTGCATGAATCCAATCCGATGTTAGGACATAGAGGGTGTAGGCTGGGTATTACTTATCCCGAGATAACAAAGATGCAAGCGAGAGCTGTATTCGAAGCTGCATGTGAGGTTGAAAAAGAGGGGATAAATGTATTTCCCGAGGTGATGATTCCTCTTGTGGGGATAGAGGCGGAACTAAGTTCACAGAGAATAGTTGTAGAAGAAGCTGCTAAAGAAGCGATAGTAAAGTACAATTCTTCCCTTAGATATATGATAGGAACTATGATAGAATTACCACGAGCAACTATAATTGCTGATAAGATTGCGAAGCATGCTGATTTTTTCTCTTTCGGTACTAATGATCTTACTCAAACAACATTTGGATTTTCAAGAGATGATGTGGGAAAAATTTTGAAAGTATATATTGATGATAAGCATATTCTTAAGAATGATCCATTTGCCGTACTTGATAGAGAAGGTGTTGGTCAGCTTTTAAGAACAGCGATAGAAAAAGGCAGGATGACAAAACCGGAGCTTGAGATAGGTATCTGTGGTGAACATGGCGGAGAACCATCAAGTGTCGAGTTCTGTCATCTTATTAATATGAACTATGTAAGTTGTTCACCATTCAGAGTCCCTATTGCTATGCTTGCAGCAGCACAGGCGGTTATAAAAGAGAAAAAAGGGGAAATAAAATCATTTGGGAGATTATTAGTAAAATAATATTATGCTTAATAATAGATTAATTGAAAAACTTGATATTTTAGAAGATAAACATAAAAAGATACAGCAGGATCTATCTGATCCTGCTGTGATAAAAGATATTAATAAATTTAAGAAATTGTCTCAAGAAGAGAAAGAAATATCACAAAACATCGATTATTACGATAAATATAAAACTACTTTAAAGCAGATCAAGGACAATGAAGGGTTGTTGAAAATTGAAAAGGATCCTGACATGATTGAGATGATAAAAGATGAAATCGAAAATCTTCAGTTGGAAATTGAGGCAATAGAGAAAAAATTGATGATACAACTTATGCCAAGTGACCCAAGAGATAGTAGAAATATTATTCTTGAGATAAGGGCTGGTGTTGGTGGAGAAGAGGCCTCTCTTTTTGCCGGTGATATTTTCAGAATGTATACTAAATATGCCGAAGCACAGGGATGGAAGATTGAGGTTATTAGTTCTCATATGACTGAGCTTGGTGGATTTAAAGAGATAATTGCAAATATAGAGGGTTATGGAGCTTATGGTAAATTGAAATATGAAAGTGGTACACATAGGGTTCAAAGAGTACCATCAACCGAATCTGGCGGGAGAATACACACATCTGCCGTAACTGTTGCGGTATTACCAGAAGCTGAAGATGTGGAGATAGATATTAATCCTTCTGATATTAAAACCGATGTTTTTCATGCTTCGGGTGCTGGTGGGCAGAATGTAAATAAAGTTGCTACAGCTATCAGACTAAAACATGAACCCACAGGTATTGTGGTCACATGTCAAGACGAAAGAAGCCAGTATAAAAATAGAATTAAAGCTATGAAAGTTTTAAAAGCAAGGCTCTATGATTTGAAAATCAAGGAAGAAAACAGGAAGATTGATGATGAGAGAAAGAAACAGGTAGGGACAGGGGATAGAAGCCAGAGAATTAGAACATACAATTTTCCTCAAAACAGGATTACGGATCATAGAATAAATCTTACTTTGTATAAACTGGGAGAAATAATGGAAGGTAGCTTGGATGAGGTAATAGAAGCATTTATAGTGGAATTTCAATCAATAATGCTCGATAATTTATGATAAAAGAATGGACTATAAAGGAATTACTTGAAGTAACAAAAAAATACTTTATCCAAAAAAAAGTATCTGAACCAAGGTTGTCCTCTGAATTGTTGCTTGCAGATATTCTTGATTTAAAAAGACTTGATCTCTATCTGAAATTCGACAAATTAGTTAGTGAAAATGAACTTTGTAAATATAGAAATTTTGTAAAAGAGAGAATAAAAGGGGTACCGATACAATATTTAATTAATAGAGCTGAATTTTTTGGTTTGAGTTTTAATATTAACGATAAAGTTCTTATTCCAAGACCTGAAACAGAGTTTATTGTTGAAAAATCGATTGATTTTTTAAAAGCGAGAAAAGGCGGAACATTGATTGATATTGGTACGGGGTGCGGTGCAATAGGGATTGCTTCTTCTTATTATGTTGATGATGTAGAGGTTATTTTCTCTGATATTTCTAAAGATGCAGTGGATATCACAAAAGAGAATGCAGAAAGATTACTTGGAGTAAATAGAAAATATTCATTTAATACCGGCAATCTGTTTGAAGGTATAAAAGTGAAAGGAGATATAATTACAGCCAATCTTCCGTATCTAAATAGGGAGCAGATGGAGAATCTTCAGCTTGAGGTAACATATGAACCGGGATTTGCTCTTGAAGGTGGAGAGGACGGGCTTGATATTATAAAAGTATTTATAGATTCTATTGGTGACTATATTAATAAAAAGGGGGAGGTTATAATTGAATTCGATGATTCGGGGAAGGAAATATTAGAGAGCTATATTAATGAAAAGGGACTTGAAAATACATTTTATAAAGATTACAATAATTTGTATAGATACTGTATAATAAACTTTTAATTACTGATATGAATATAGGAATAATAGCAAACACAAAGAAAAAAGCATCTGAAACCGTTATAAGAAAAATTATCGATTATACAAATAAAAAAGGTATTATTGTATTTATACAGGATTATTACAAGGATTTGAAGGATAGTAATATTAAAATATCACCAATAAAAGAAATTGTTAAGGAATCCGATTTTATTATATCTGTTGGTGGTGACGGGACATTTCTTAAAACATCTCACTTTATCAAAGATTCCGGAAAAGCAATATGGGGAGTGAATGTCGGACATCTTGGGTTTCTCGCATCTACTAAAGAAAATGTAATTATAGAGATGTTAGAAGAGATATTGAATAATAACTATAGAGTAGAGCATAGAATGATTCTTAATGGTAAATTCACAGGTGAAACATATTATTGTCTTAATGATATTGTAATCCATATGGGAAGCACTTTAAGAATTATAACTTTAAAACTCAAACTCGATGGGGTAGAGGTCGCAAAATTTAGATCCGATGGCATAATATTTTCTACACCGACAGGTTCAACTGCTTACTCACTTGCTTCCGGAGGTCCCATATTAATACCAACAATAGATTCTATAATTATAACACCGATATCTCCTCATAACCTTGGTCATAGGCCTTTTATTGTCTCTCCGGATACAGATATAGAAATAAAGCTGGAATCACAACATGCAATAATATCATTTGATGGACAGCTACAGAGAAATCTTGAAGTTGGAGATGTTGTAAGTATTAAAAAAGCGGAATATAACATTAAGGTTATAAAGAGCTATAAAGAAAATTATTTCGATTTGTTAAGAGAAAAACTGGACTGGGGAGGGTAGTATGCTTCTGGAATTATCGATAAAAAATATTGCAATAATCGATAGCATAATAATAGATTTAAGGAAATATTTTAATGTTATGACGGGTGAAACAGGTGCAGGAAAATCAATAATTATTAATTCGATTAATCTTTTACTTGGAGAGAGATTTGATAGAACAATGCTGAGAAAAGGGGAAAACTATTCAGAAATTTCAGGCGTGTTTACCAATATCAATGATTCTGCAAAAGAGGTTCTTGATAGGAATAGTATTGAATATAGTGATCCCTTAATAGTAAGAAGACGAATAAACGGAAAAGGGAATTCACGTTCATATATAAATGATACACCTGTAACAATAAATATATTAAAGGAAATTGGACAGTACCTTATTGATCTTCATGGACAACATGAGCATCAATCACTACTATTTCCTGAAAGACAGCTCGAATTAATAGATGATTATGGAGATCATGATAATTTAATTGTACAATACAGAAGAATATTAAAGGATCTTTTGTCAAAAAGACATACATTAAAGGAAATGGAAAGTGAATTGTCAAATTTACTTCAAAATAAAGATATTTATGAGTATCAGGTAAAAGA
>JAGLYS010000074.1 GCA_023132105.1 Caldifarciminota bacterium | reverse complement strand
CGCCGAGGCTTCGGCAGGCAGGCCGTCGAGGGCGAGGAAGAAAAGGGGGGAGGAATGACAATGATGAGCATAGGAGAATAGGAAGGAGGTGGAATTTAATAATACATTTTATATACTTGAAATATTTTTTATAAAATATATAATACGGACGCACAAATTATAAGATAGTGCAAAAGGTATAGAAGTGTTGTTTAATTAAAACGGAGGAAGAAAAATGAATGTAAGAAGGATACTATCAATTACAGCAATAATATCAATAATGATGGTTCCCTATCTGAGGGCAGGGAATATTGAAAACAGAGTAGAGATGAAGACACCGGCAGGCAATATATCCATCAGAATAAGCGATTATGTGGATGATAACCAGGCAGCCCCCTCTCCTGTTCTTCTCGCTATTCCTGAGAATATAGTCAGAAGGATAAGGTTAGACCTTAGAGTATTGAGAAATACATATATTCAAAAATTGTATTCTACAAGAGACAGAAAAGCGGCATTGTCAATAACAGATGAAATAGAGGACCTTACGGAACTCATATATAAGTTAAATTATTCGGGGAATATCAATATCAAAGTGAATAATACCGATGATATTATCGTAGAAGATATTGTAGAAACCCCCGATCGTTACCAAATGTCTCCGAGTAAATTTTCTTCACTTTTATCTCAAATCGAATCGGAATCATTTAGCGATGATAAATTTTCCATACTCAAGACTGTGGTAAGAGAAAATTATTTCACGGTTGCTCAGCTATCTCAAATTATGAAGAAGTTTAGTATGGATGATGATAAGGTTAAGGCAGTCAGAATAATATACCCGCATACTATAGACAAAGAAAACGGATACAAGCTAATTTCAAATGTAACTTTTAGCGATTCAAAAGATAACTTAAAAGAAATAATCAATGAAAACGATTAAATTAATCTGGATAGTTGTCATTATTTTGACAATTGTTTCATCCTGCTCGGATAAGATTGAAAAATATACGATAACGGGGCAGGTGGCGAAGACACTCTATCCGGAAAGTAATACGATAACAGTGCTTATAGGAAAAACGACTATACAAATCCCATTTTATATGGATTCTCCCGATTGTTGTGACACACTTCCTGATTTTCCTGTAACCGTAACCCCTATCGAAGATGCAGTTGTGATCGTTGGAGAGCACACTATTTTAGAGAAATCGAAAGGTATCTATTTTAAAGCTGCTATGGACCTTAATTATCTTAGTAAATACGATTTAAGTATTATATTACCGGATGGTAAGGAATTCCATAGCTCATGCTTTCTCCCCGATAGTTTTTCAATCATAACTCCGGAAGATAATGATACTTTTTCTTTATCTTCTATCACGGCTATTTGGTCGATAAGTGATAGTGCGGAATCTTATGTTATCAATGTAACTCCATGTGATAGTTCAAACAATGCGAGAGGGTGGTCTGCCTCTATTGGTGATACATCGGCAATTATACCGGATTCGACATTTATGGATTCCTTGAATAATTATATAGAGGGTGATTATTCTATATGCATTTCTGCAATTAACGGATCATGGCATAAATCCAGTGCCGACCTATTCCTGAATGGAGGTAATATAGATGGGGCATGGGGTGTATATGGAGCGGTCGTATATGCTAGACCGATAATTATAAAATTACATTAGACATCAACCGAGAAGGGGGGGGAGAGGAAGAGGGATCCACCACGAATTCACAAATAATGGGCAATAGACATCAGACTTCAGACATCAGAC
>JAGLYS010000073.1 GCA_023132105.1 Caldifarciminota bacterium | reverse complement strand
GGCGTAGGCAGGGAGAGGATTGAGGTGAAGGTGTTATCACTCCTGTTTTTCGATTTACGAACTTGTAACTTGATACTTTAAAACGGTTAGTATGTCTATACTTATCACAAGGTTATGAGGAAAAAGGATCAATAGAAAATGAAAGATAATGAAATAGAGGGTGCATAGGAATGAAGGTCGATATATACAGATGTGATAAACAGATTCTCAATATTACTTGACATAATAGACAAATTTGGGTATTATATCAATTGAAAATGAGAATGTTTGATTTCTTGTCAAAATTGGCTAAACATGGTGAAGTATTTACCATTGAAGATGCATATAAACTCACTAATATAGAGAAGCATTATCTGAGAAAACTACTATATCGATTGGAAAAGAGAGGTGCGATAGAAAGAATTGAAAGAGGAAAGTATATTATTATTCCATTACATGGGGAGAAGGGAAAATATACGCTTCATGAATTTATTATTGGTTCTTTTTTGGTAGAACCCTGTGCAATAGCTTACTGGAGTGCCTTAAATCATTATGGTTTAACCGAGCAGATACCGACAACTGTATTTGTGCAGACAATATCTTGGAAGAAAAAACAGGAAATAAATGTTTTTGGTGTTAGATACAGGATTGTAAGGGTCAAAGAGGATAAATTCTTTGGGATAAGAAGGGAATGGATTGAAGAAACGCAAATTAATATCACAGATAAAGAAAAAACAGTAATAGACTGTTTGGATAAACCTCAATATTGTGGTGGAATAATAGAAGTAGCAAAGGCATTGAAAAATGACGAGTTCGATAAAGATAAATTGATTGATTATGCGAAAAATATTGGAAACTCTGGTGTGACAAGAAGGCTTGGCTATCTTTGTGATTTATTAAGCATTAGTATTGCTATCCCTGAAGTTAATACAAAAAATTATCTATATCTGGACCCAACAATGCCACATAAGGGTTCGAAAAATTCGAAATGGAGATTGACTATAAATTTGAACAAAAAAATACTTGGTGAATTAGAATGATTAGTCAGAGAGAGATAAAAGAAAAAGCAAGGGGGGTCGGAGTCATTGTATCAACCATTGAGAGAGATTATGCTCAGAATTGGTTATTAAAACATCTCTCTGTTATAGATATGGCTCTCAAAGGTGGAACCGGGATAAGGAAAATATATATAGAAGATTATAGGTTTTCTGATGATCTAGATTTTACTTTACTTGAAATGATCATTAAACCAGAATTAGAAACATTAATAAAAGAATCAGTTAAAAAGGCAAAAGAAGAAAGTGGAATAAATTTTAGTGAAGATATTAAAATAAAAGAAAATGATAATGGTTTTGAGACAGCAGTTTATTTTCAAATTATGCAAAGAGGTGTAGATAGATCTAAAATAAAGATAGATATAACAAAATATAATAATAAGAATATTTTATTTTCCTTGGAAACTAAGAACATAATTCATTCATATTCTGATGATTTACAATCAAAGGTTAATGTTTATTCGCTTGAAGAAATTATATCAGAGAAAATAAGAGCTCTCTTTCAAAGGACAAGACCCAGAGATTTATATGATGTTTGGTATTTATGGAGTAGAGTTGATAAAGGAAAGGTTTTAAATGTTTTTCCTGAAAAATGCAAATTTAAGGATGTGAAAATTAATATTAGAAATTTTGAAAGCAGAAAGGATAATTTTAAAAATGCATGGAATAATTCGTTAAATCATCAATTAAAAATATTACCAGATTTTGATAATGTGTTTTTTGCTGTTATGGAAGAGGTAAAGAAAATGTATATAGAAATAATTAAAACTGAAAGGAATATTTAATAAAGGAAGATTGTTAAACACCGTCCCCATTTTTCAATTTATAATTTATAATTTCCTATTTTCTATTCTCTACCCGTTCCAGCTGGCGATTGGCTTCCTGTTAGTATCTTTGTCATTCCTGTTTTTCGATTTACGATTTACAATTTTCGATTTACGCTCTCTCTGCTATCTTGACATTTATATGATAAAGTTATATTCTTTATATAAATAGTAATTGTGTTTCCGGAGGAATCCATGAGACTTAAAATCGAATTAATCTCTAATCAAAAAGTAAAACTACCTGTTGGTTATAATGCGTATATACAAGCATTAGTTTACAATTTTCTTGATAAAGCTGATAGTAAGTGGTTGCATGACGAGGGGTATAAATTCGAAAATAGGCAGTTCAGACTATTTACATTTTCATCGATTCTTGAAAGAGGGGATTATATAAGGGAAAAAAAGCTGTTTATATTTCCTGAAAATATAAGTTTTTATATATCTTCGCCTCTTGAGTGGATACTGGAACAAATTGCGAAGAATTTCATAAAAAGTACAAAAGTAAGGCTTGGCAGTAATGATCTTATAATAAGTTCGATAGATGTTATGAAGCCGGTTAAGTTTACTAATAGTTCGATAAAAGTAAGAGCAATTACGCCGATAGAGGTTCATTCGACGATTGTTAAACCTGATGGTAAAAAGCTAACATACTACTATTCTCCTTTCGAGAAAGAATTCAATAATCTTATTAATGAAAATTCAAAAAAGAAATGGAAATCTCTTTTCAGAAAGGATTGTGAATATAATATTTCTATTTATCCTCGTTTCAGAGGTGGCGGATATGAAAGGATCGTTTATTTCGGAACAGGGGATAATAAGACAATTATTAAGGGGTGGAAAGGTTATTTCGAAGTTTCGGGAGAAATCGAAATTTTACAGTTTATTTACGATGCAGGTCTCGGTAGCCGCAATTCTCAGGGGTTTGGTATGGTAGAGGTTGTGGATGGATAGAGAACAGAATGAAATTATGATTGTAAAATATTAATATTTGATTATAATAAAAATATGAACAACTGCAATTTCCATGGATTTAGTATGGCAAATACTGTAAAGGAGGAAAAAACATGATGAATGAAGTAAATGATATAATATCAAAATGTTTAGAATTAATAAGAACCGGTAATGCGGAAGAAATTAATAATGCGCAACAGACAATTGAAAAACTCTGGAATGGTAAGAATATAAAAAAATTATGGCCTTCTATATTTATTAATGAAATTGAAAAATTTGATTCTATTAAAAATATGAGAAATAAAGTTGCATTTATTTCGGTTTTTAAATACCCATGTTTAAGTTATGGAAAAGATAATTATAATCTTTTCGCTGACTTTCTATTTAATGTTATACAAAATAAAAATGGAAAATTACGGACAGAAGCCGTTTATACCTTTGATGACCTTATAATCAATCCAATAAGTATCTTGGTATTAGAGCAAAAGATTGGGGAGAAAGAAAAAAAACTTTTAATGGATTTTTATAAGAGTATTGATAGGGCTACTGAATTAATTAAAAAATATATGGAACCGAAATATCAAGAATATGAATATATAGAAGACATGCCTTCATCTGTTTATAAAAGCTTACAGTTTTTGCAATATAATATGTTAAAAGGTTCGTTGGCAAATTTACATTATGAGAAATATAGGCAGGAAAAAGAATCTAATGATATAATGAGTAATTATAATTTAGATAATAAAGATAAATGGGATCTTTATTATGATGCAATGGAATATTTGGACACAAATTTAACAAAAGTTGCCGTAAAAATACTCGATAAAGCATTGTTAATTGATAATGATTTTGTTGCAGCGCATGTTGGACTTGTATCGGCATATGAAATGGAAGGAAACATAAAGAAAATGAACCAGCATATTAAATTGGGTTATAAAAAGACATTGAAGAAATTCCCTGTAATACCTGAACGGCTTGGATGGGGTGATATAGATAACAGACAGTATTTTCGAGCGGTATTTTATAGAGCATCCAGTTTACAGAAGAAAAATAAAATCAAGGAAGCAGAAAAGCTTTATAAATTACTTCTTAAATGGGAACCGAATGATAATATCGGAGCAAGATATTATCTTGCTGGTCTTTATGAAGGATTATCAGCAGATGAAATAGATGCTCTTTTTGAAAAGGGGAATAAAGAGCAAAAATGGGATATAGTGGAAAATATACTTGTAAGACAAAATAAAATACATAATTTTTTCATATATATAGATGGGGATTTTGATGATTAAATTAAAAGATATAAAATCAATTTGCAATAAAGCGGTCTTATCGAGAGGAAAACAAAAGATGCCCGGCATTCTTGGATGAAATGAAGAAAATATTGGAATGATGAAAATGAAGGAATAGGGATATTGAAGAGCACTCTAAGTATGAGGAGACAAAATGGCATTAAAAAAATATAA
>JAGLYS010000072.1 GCA_023132105.1 Caldifarciminota bacterium | reverse complement strand
AAGGAGAATGCTTTATATGTATCACTAGGGCATATTTTACCAAGTTGTATTTTCTTATAACCGGAACCATAATTATAAATTACTTTCCATGAACCATTGTTTATTTTATAGTAAATACGATATGTCCCGACATATGGGAAATATGATGATAGGTAAGCATATTTAGCAGTAGCCTTGCTTCCTTGATTTGCTTTATCAATGGTCAAATCTATATTAAAATCAGATGTGCTTTTATCAAACAATGCAATTGTTTTAGCAACACTATTTATTGCTTTATTCCATGCATAGTCTCTTACTTCCAATCCTTTATATGTATGCCATCCATTATAAGTTCCTGAAAAATTCCTTACAGCTGTATCCAATTGGATCGTATCATTATTTATAAATAGCTTTTGAGAATAAATACCTTGATTATCCGATGCAGTCCAGTGCAAACTCCCGATTATGTCAGGATTTAGATAATTGGGGACAGATAGACTAGGGGAAATCGAATCATACATCAAATCATGCCAATTTGAAATATAAGATTTATATGTATAATAAGCTGGGAAAGGAGCAAAATTTCTGTTTATTATTGTATAATAACCTATAGTATTGCATTTATACAATTTATAATGTGAAGGACCTGAATCACCTGAATCATATACATTTCTAAAAATTGGAGGATGATATTGGTCTTTATAATATGAATACATACAAAATGGGAATATTTTTACTTCTTTATTCGGATTTTCAATAAGATAATTACGAAGAGAATCCATTAAAACATTATATGATGAATCCTGAGATGATTCAGAATGATTTATTCCTTTTGTTCTATAATGAAAAATATATATTGAATCCCCAATATCAATAGTATCTCCGTATTGGGATATTATTGCCCCACCATTGTAAACAATGGTATCTATATGATTCCATCCAATTCTTATAGTTTCTCCGATTTTCAGAAATGTGTCTTCAGTAGCGAGGTATGGGTTCCCCCCCGCCCAAAATGCATAAGCTGAAGCAATAGAAAAAGAATCATTTTGTAAATTAAATTCAATCAATCTTGAAGGATTTGTATCTATGTATGTAGAACCAGGAAAAGTTAATGTATATAATAATGTATCCGGGTAATTGTATGTATCAACTTTAAATGGGTCGGTGTTTTGATATCCTACCTCTGTAAACCATACGGGTATATCCTCTCCATTATTATATTCGTAAATTGTATCTTTTAATATTTTTAGTGCATTCATAAATGTGTCAATTTGATGATTATATACATGGAATGTTATAAAATCAATATTATTTAAACCGATTGAATCAACTGCAATTGATTTAAACATATTTTCCCAACTGACAAAATCTATTGAATCACAAATGAATAATGTATCTACTTTACTTGTATCTGTTGTATCTGTAACAATTGAATCCCTATAATAATACCAATATTTAATTCCGGTTGCTAAGCAAATGCCTCCGATTTTAGCTGTAGAATCAATACCTTTTATTTCAGCTCTTGTAGTATCATACCAATATACATATTCATCAATTGTTCCTGTGAAATACTCTTTACTATATGGTTCATTCCAGAATTCCCAATGATCAATTACATCTCCATATTTTGTAACTATTGAATCTATATATGTTTTATAATTATTAGTATAATTGTGCAATGGAGGAGCATAACGATTGTTAGGATAAAGAGGGTTTCTTGCATATTTGGGAGTAAATCCAACTACTGGCAATATTTTTAATCCACTATCCTTTGCCGTA
>JAGLYS010000071.1 GCA_023132105.1 Caldifarciminota bacterium | reverse complement strand
GTGTTAATGCCACTCATAATCGGTTTTTTTGTTTCATATATTTCACCAACCTGGACAACAATCGATTTTGCAATATCGTTTATATCATCCATTTCAAATTCGGTGTTTTTGATTTTTATATTAAGTATTGTTCTTTCTGCATTATCCAACACCTCATCGGGTGATTTTGTACCACTTAGAACTTCGGATTTCAATCCGTCTGAAATTTCAAGTAATTTCCTTAATATGTATTTTTCTTTAATAATACTGGTATAAGAAAGTGCATTAAATGATTCGACCTCTAATAAGGAATTTATATACTTTATTCCTCCGACTTTGGTGAGAGACTTTTTCTTTTTTAAAAAATCCCTTAGTGTAATCGGGTCTATAACACCTTGTTTAATATTATTTAAATCTACAATCGCCTTGTAAATCAATCTGTTCTGTTCTATGGAAAATACATCTTCATTCCCAATTTCAACTATCACATCATCGATTATATCATTATAAACAATCATTGAACCTAATAATGCTTTTTCTTCCTCTATCGCTCTGGGAATCTCAATGCTCATTTTTCAATGCCTCTCTCAGGGTTATAAAATCTTCCCTCATATATTTATCAAGCCCGTTATTTCTTAGCACTGCGGCGGGATGTAACATCGGAAGTAATAATCTCTCATTATAATCTATAAATATCCCTCTTTCCTTTGTAATCTTTACATTCCTATTTAATAATGTCGCAAGCGAGTGTCTACCTAATGTTACTATTACTTTCGGATCAATAATTTTTATCTGCTCTTTGAGATATGGAAAACATGATTCTATCTCTTCATCGTTAGGATCCCTATTGCCCGGAGGTCTGCATTTGATAATATTCGTAATAAAGATATCTTTTCTTGATAAATCGATTTCATTAAGATACTTTGTAAGAAGCTCACCTGCTCTACCTACAAATGGTAATCCTTTAATATCTTCATTCGCTCCGGGAGCCTCGCCAATAAATAAAGCATTTGCATCTACATTACCGGCACCGGTTACAGGTTGTGTTCTTGATTTATATAAATCACACTTATGGCATTGTTTTAAAGCTTGATGTATAATAATCATCTTTTCTCTCTTTCGCTGGAATAAACTATCATAATCGCATTTATCCGTAATATTCTTGATTTTATTCTTGTTGATAATAAAATATTTCTGATCCAGTGCTTTTTTAATTTCAATATATTTATTCATTTTCCTATATATGATCAAGAATTAATTTTGCAATCTCCTGTTTTGTTCCTTCGAATTCAATAATATTATTGTCTTTTCTCTTAATAATTTCAATTTTTGTATGTTCGCTTCCAATCGAAGAAACATCATTCAGGATAATCGTATCTATATTTTTCCGTTTCAATTTTTCAATTGCAGATTTTCTGTCCATTCCATTCTCTAATGCGAATCCGACTATTTTTAAAATGTTATCCCTTTTAATATTTTTTATAACATCGATATTTTCAATGAATTCAATGTGTCTCAATTCCTTTTTATGGTATTTTTCTTTCCCTGCATTTTTAATTTTAAAATCCGATATTGCTGCAGCCATGATAATGATAGTATTATTTCCTATGTTTTTATTTATGACTTCCAACATCATTTCAGCAGATTTAACATATACTGATTTTAAATAAATGGGAATCCCAACTGAAACATTTCCATGAATAATAAGAACATCTGCTCCCTTGAAATACAATTGCTTTGCAATTTCGATACCCATCCTTCCCGATGATCTATTCGAAATTACTCTTACCTTATCTATATCCTCTTCGGTTCCACCGGCAGTAACAATGTATTGTATATTTTCAAATCTCTTTTCAGTATTCAAAACTCTTTTAATAGTAGCATGGATAATTTCAATGTCGGGAAGTCGCCCTTTACCAGTATCCTTGCATGCGAGAAAACCCGAGTCAGGTTCAATTATATTTACACCCATTTTTTTCAATTTATTTAAATTGCTTTGTAAAATTTTATTTTCCCACATATTAACATTCATACTGGGTGCCAGGATCAATTTATTATTGTCCATAGCCGATGCAACAAGTGATAATAAATTATTTGCTATCCCCCCTGCCAATTTACCTATTGTGTTATATGTGGCGGGAACAATTAATAAACAATCAGCCCATCCGACAAGTTCAATATGTTTAGGACTTGTAACAGATACATTATCAAACATTTTGAAATAAACCCTATTTCCGCTGATAATTTCTAATGTTTCCTTTGTGACGAATTTTAATGCATCTTCCGTCACAATAACTTTCACATTATAATCGTCTTTAATTAACAATCGGATTAAAGAGGGTACTTTATATGCAGATATACCCCCGCTAACACCAATAAGGATATTATTCATCTGTCGTTAATATTTCTTTTTCTAAAAATTCCTTATAAGCTGAGGAAATTGGTCTTCTTATTGGATGATCCATGATATTCCCAATTGCTTCCTCCATTTTTATTGCATCAACATATTGTTGATTTATAGATCTTGCCTTTTTAGCTATTAGAATTACCGCAAGATACTTATTAGGTGACCTTGCCCAAATATCTTCCACACAAGGGAACTTTCTATCCATCAATATCCTCCTTCAATCTATTAATTATTTCTAAATTCCTTTTGACTTTCAACTCCTCTGTTTCAATAATCCTTGTTACATTTTCCACAGCTTCATCCAGATTATTATTTATAACCAAATAGTCGAACTTGTCAATGCTCATAATCTCTTCTCTTGCATTTAATAATCGCATTTCTATTGTCTCTATATTATCCTGTTTCCTCTTCAACAATCTTTCTTTCAAGTATGATAATCTGGGAGGCAGAACGAATATCAAAACAGAAGAATTCGGGAAAGACCTTTGTATATTCATTGCCCCCTGTACATCAATATCCATAATCAATATTTTACCTTCTTGAATTATAGTTTTAATATTATCTTTTGGAGTGCCATAAAAATTCCCGTGAACGAAAGCCCATTCGGCAAAATCATTCTTCTCGATTTTATTTTTGAATTCTCTCTCTTTCAGAAAATAGTAATCTTCTTCATCTATTTCATCCTTTCTTTTCTTCCTTGTTGTGGCAGATATAGAATACATAACCTCTTCCATATTCTGTTCAACCCTGTGACAAATAGTGGTTTTTCCAGCCCCGGAAGGAGCTGTAATTACTACTATAAATCCTTTACTCAATATTCTGTACCTGCTCTCTTATTTTTTCTAAACAATTCTTCAATTCAATAACTTCAAATGATATCGTTTCATTAGGCATTTTAGAACCAATTGTATTTGTTTCGCGACCCATCTCCTGTAAAATAAAACCTAATTTCTTCCCGACAATTTGCTCATCAAGTACAATCTTGAAATTTTTAATATGCATTTCAAGACGTTGAATCTCTTCTGCAATATCATATCTGTCAGATAAAAACACAATTTCCTGCTCAATACAGTTCTGTGATAGGGAATTAAGATCCAGTTTTTTTATTTTATCATTAATTTTAGATATTTTATTTTCTTTCAGGTTTTCCGATATATTATTTAATCTACCGACGATTGCACCTATAATACTCAGTTGTTCCAGTATAAATTGCTTAATTTCACTTCCCTCTCTTTCTTTCATCTTATTGAGTTCGATTACAGAACTGTTTATTAATTTTTTGAATAAAATGAAAAATTTGTTAATATCCTCTTCCTTAGGTTTTAAAACACCCGGTAAATTTATAAAAGAACAAAAATCTACCTTATCGAAACTTAAATTTTTATTCAATTTATCATAAAGATCAATATACATCTTCATACAATTATCATCAATATCCAATTGCTCATCTACTCTTCCTGTAATCTTAATTATTACCTGATGTTTCCCTCTTATACATAATTGTCTCAAATGTTTAAGTATATGAACCTTGATAGAATCAAACATCTCAGGTAATATTATTTTTGCTTCAAAATATCTATGATTTACAGATGTAATTTCACATCTTATCTGCAATTCATTTTCTTCAATAACCGAAGAACCGAATCCAGTCATACTTCTCATACTTATATCCTCGTATCTAAAATATATGTCACAGGACCATCGTTTTCAAGTGATATTTTCATATATTCGCCAAATATTCCGTTCGATGTTTTGATACCAATGTTTTTAAATCTTTCTATAATATATTCATACATATGTTTTGCATCTTCACTCGATGCAGATTTAGAAAAATCAGGTTTCTTTCCATTCCTTAAATTTGCAATAAGTGTTATCTGAGAAACAATCATTATTTCACCCTTTTCTTCTCTTATATTCCTTGAGATTTTACCATTATCATCTTCAAATATACCGATTTTAGTAATTTTTTCTACTAATTTATCGGCATCTTTATATTTATCATTGTTATCAATACCTACAAATAGAAGAATTCCTTTATCAATTGTTGAAACAATCTTATCCTTAGCGATAATACTACATGAATTTACTCTCTGTAATACTGCTTTCATTAAAAATACATCTCGAATTCAAATGGATGAGGATGAAAACTTACCTCTTGACTTTCTCTCTTTTTGATCTCTATCAATTTTTTTATGAATAATCCCGGAACAACCCCCGTTGAAATGATATATTTATTGTCTTTTTCAAAAGCATCTATTGCCGCATCAAGATTTAAAGGTATTCTCTTCACATTTTTATATTTTTTACCGTAAATAGCCGGTTTTCCCGGATCTATTTTATTCCTTATACCATCTATCCCGGCAAGTATCATCCCTGATATTGCCAGATAAGGATTCGATGTAGCATCAGGCGGTCTGTATTCTATGTCAATGCTTTTAATATCTTTTATATATGCCGGGACTCGTATAGCTGTTTCCCGACATCCCATCGAGTATTGAAGATTAACCGGGGCTTCGAAACCGGAATTCAATCTTCTATATGAATTCGTTGAAGAATTAGTAAGTATAGACATAGATTGACCGTGTTTGATAATACCACCTATGTAATGTAATGCTAATTTGCTCAATATATTTTCTTTATCACCGAATATCGAATAATTATCTTTTTCAAGGTACTGGTGGAAATGAAGACCATTACCCGGTTCATTGAATATTGGTTTAGGCATAAATGTCAGGATTAAATTATTATTAAGAGCAATATTCTTTAAATAGTGCTTTGCAATCTGTATATGATCCGCAGTTTTTACAGCATCATCAAATTCCAATTCAATCTCATGTTGTGAATATTTTCCAACTTCATGATGGTGGTACTTAACACTAATACCAATTTCCTCAAGTAATTCACAAATATGGGAACGGAAATTGAAATAAAGATCCCTGGGTGCTTCCGCATGATATGATTTCCCATTATACGATCTATATATATCTTGCTCATCACTATCTATTTTAATATATGTGTTGAGTTTTTCATTTGATATTTCTATACCCCTAAAGATATAAAATTCCAGTTCGGGCAAAAACTTAACTTTATCGCATATTTCTTGGTCCTTCAGATATTTAATTGTCTTCTCAAGGATATATCTTGGATCCAAATCGAATCTTGTACCATCTGTATTATATATATTTCCGATAAATGTAAGTGTTTTTATTTCTGTCAATTTGTCGATGTATGCCGTATCTAAATCAGGCTTGACAATTAAATCACTTTTCCCCGGATTGCTGAAACCAACAACACTCGAACCATCAAAACCAATACCGTTATTAATTGCTTTTTCGATATATGAAACCGGCAATGTTACATGACGCATAATACCAGCTAAATCGGTATATTTTATATCAATAAATTTTATATTCCCTTCACTTATTGTTTTATTTATGTCTATCATCAATATACCTCCTTTACTGGCGTTATTATAGTGTAAATTTAACAATCAGTCAATGATTAAATAGGCTGAGAGTATAAAACAGGTATGGACATATGTCAGTAACAAGTTGCAAGTTGCAAGTAGGAAAAGAAGTAGGAATAGCCAATAGCAAAAGGCGTAAATAGTAAATCGTTAATCATAAATTAAAAATTCCTATAATCGTAGGGGCAGACACAAAGGTCTGCCCCAGTTCTCTAATTACCTTACCGATGAACAAACTATCTATCGTATCATCATTATTTTATTCGTAGAGCTGTAATGTTCGGTTTCTAACTTACAATAGTAAATTCCGGGGGTAACCTTGGTTCCGTTTTCATTTATTCCATTCCACTTCATTCTATAACTTGAAACCTCATACATTCCATTTGCAATTGTTTTTACAAGTTTTCCGGTTATATCATATATTTTTAAGCTAATATGACCTTTTTCAAGTGTAGAAAACTTAATTGTAATAGATGAACTAAATGGGTTCGGAAATAATTCAATTCTTCTATTATCAATCTTAGCAGATAATTTTTCTTTAATTCCCTGCACTGTGTCGATCATAATATTTAAACAAAATTCGGATGTATTTCTATAAATATCGGTTGTAGTCGCTGTAATAGAATCACCGTATGCTAAACCCATAGAAACAATAATAATCCATGTGCTATCGGCAGCTGGAGAAACAGAACCAAGAAAAAATTCACCTTCTCCATAACCTGTTGGATCAGGGGCAGCTTTGAAAACCTCTACAATAGCTGTCGTAGGATCCGAATCTATATCAATCTTTCCTGAAATAGTTGTCTGTCCCGTTGCATTATCATTTACAGCTTGTGTTATAACCGGGAAGTTCAAATCCTGATTTGCAATCATATCCGGATCTCCCGGATCATTTAGCGTTACCCCGTCATCATCCAGGTCTATACCAATCCATACATTATCATGTATGGAATTCTGTGTTATCATATTGTTGTCACAATTAATATTATCCATCGGGTGTTCCCAAACCGTAATACCATTATTACCATTATATGCAATGTCATTACCATCGATGTAGTTATCAGGGGCAAAACCTCCCTGATATATATTGCCGTACTGCCCTATGCTTATACCGTCCATTGTATTCGCAAGTGGTGTATAATCCACTTTCATACCGATAATATTATGGATTATTTGATTTCCGATAGTAATAATACTCTCTTCTGCATAACCTATAATGCAAATACCTTCAAAATCATTACCGGATATTAAATTATCTCCTACAACATTATCATGAGCTCCTTCTGCGATAAGAACTCCATCATGAATATTGCCCATATCAGTCATACCCATAATATCCGTGCCTATGTAATTGAAGTAAACATAGTTCATAAAAACATCTCCGGGAGGACAATTGCATATAGCAACGCCTTCGGCATAGTTACTTGAAATAAGATTTCCTTCAATCATATTATCATGATTTATACCGGGAGTGCTTGCTGTTACAAGTATATTAACACCTGCCCACAATGACATTTGATTTGTCCCGTTACCTTGAGCTACTGTTCCGGAAGGATCCGTACCTATAAAATTGGCATATATCCAATTATTATTAACATCAAATCCCGGACTTTCAATACGGATACCGTCCTGTTCGAAATTATTTATTATCAATCCCTGTATAATATTATTGGAACATATTATCCAGAGGCCATGCGATCCTCCTGCAAGTGATCCGTTAATTTCAATCATAATAATACATGTCGATGGCGGATTACCACCGTTCATAGATCCAGGTTGACTAAATCCATCGATTAACACACCGGCTGGATCAGTAATTTGAGGGAGTTGGGAAAGAGGCATTATAGTCTGAACACCTGCTCCCGGAATACCAAACATAATAGTATCCATCCCCGGATTTAAATTCGCCTGATTGATAGCATCCCTCAAACTTCCCGCTCCCGAATCAGCAGTGTTAACTACACCGAAAATTGCACCAGAAAGGTTTGTAACCAACATTACTGTGATTAAAAATAGAAACAACTTTTTCATACAGTCCTCCTTTTATAGTATATTTACAATTAAATATACTTATCTTTAAAACCTAATTTTCAATGTGCACTTCGTCTTGAAGTCCATTCATTTTCTCTATAATTTATTATATATCTCAATCAAAATTATGTCAAATCCAATAAGATATAGTAGTGTAGATATGTATAGACATATACCAGTTACAAGTATCAAGTATCAAGCGCCAAGTGGCAAGTTACAAG